>NZ_JAGHKN010000036.1:0-53898 GCF_023093475.1 Methylobacterium sp. 37f | reverse complement strand
CCGCCGGGCCTACGGCGAGGTGGTGCCGAAGGCGCTCCTCAGCTTCGGCGCCGGTCCGGGCTTCCTGACGGCGGGCACGCCGATCAGCCGCGACGCCCTGGTGGCGCAGGCCGGCCTCGACGTGCGGCTGGGCCGCGCCACCACCCTGGGGGTGGCCTATACCGGCCAGGTCGGCGAACGCGCCCAGGACCACGCCGTCAAGGGCAACTTCACCTACCGGTTCTGACAGGCGACCCACAGGGTCTGAGAGACAGGACGCCGCCCGCTCGGCCGGGCGGCGTCCTCGTTCCGCGAAAACGTCAGCGGCCGCGCAGCACCAACCGGTCGCCCCGGACCTCGAACGAGGCCAGCCGGTCGAGGAAACTCATGCCCAGGAGATTTTCGCGCAGGGCGCCCGGGCGGCTGATCAGGGCCGGGACGCGGCGCTCGACGATGGCGCCGACCCGGAGGCTGTCGAGGAAGGCCGGCGCCGCGACCGTGACGCCGTTGGCTGTCGAGACCCGGACGCCGAACTCCGATTCCGCCGGCCGGAGGCCGAGGGCGGCCGCACTCTCGGCGGTGAGGACGACGGAACTCGCCCCGGTGTCGAACTGGAATCCCTGAGGCTGACCGTTCACCTCGGCCCGGACGTGAAAATTGCCGTCCGAGCGCCGGGTGATCGTCACGGTGCCGTTCGGGCCCGTGACGGCGCTGCCGGGCCGTACCGCCCCGAGCATCCGGTCGCCGATGACCCGGGCCTCGTCGCGATAGGCGTAGCCGGCCACCAGTGCCGCGCCGAGGGCGCCCCAGATCAGGAGGGCCGTGAGGTTGGCGCGCATGCGGCCCCGGAACTGGTGCCAGAAGCCGGCCGCCACCACGGCAAGGAGCCCGGCGCTCATGGCCAATTGGGCGAACTGGTCGGGCTCCATGCCGACGATGCGCTGGGTGTCGTCCGAGAACAGCAGGACCGCGAGGGCACCGCCCAGGAGGATCAGGCCGAGGGCCATCATGAGGCGGCCGGGGAGGGGACACGCGCCGGGAAGGCGGCGCCCAGCCGCGCCTCCAGGGTGGCCATCACGGCCCGCCGCTGCATCTCGGAGAGGGAGCCCCACAGGGCGATCTCGTCGCGCGTGCGGCCACAGCCCTCGCACAGGCCGGTCGCGGCATCGAGAAGGCAGAGCTTGGTGCAGGGACTGGAGGGTTTGGGACGGGTCTGGGTCATCGCCCCTGTCCATGACGGGCCGGGGCGACGCGATCAAGCCCGGCCGCCGTCAGGCGGGGATCGCCGCCAGCAGCCCGAGCAGCGCCGCGATCTCCGCCGCCTGCTGGGCAGCCCCGACCACATCCCCGGTCTGGCCGCCGATCTGGCGCTGCGCCAGGGCGGTGACGCCCAGGGCGGCGGCGAGGCCGAGGCCGATCATCAGGCCGCCGCCCCAGGGCGGCAGCCCGAGGGCGAGAGCCGCCAGCGTGAGCGCGAGCGCGAGGGCCGTCGCGGTGGCCAGGGTTTCCCGGCTCGGACGGCCGACGGAGGCGCCGGCGCCCCCCGGCCGGGCCGGCGCCAGGAGCGCCAGGGGCGCCAAGGCGGCGCTGCGCGACAGGGCGGCGGCCAGCACCAGGGCGAGAGCGGCCAGAGACCCGACCCGATCGAGGAGCGTCGCCAATGCGCCGATGCGCAGGGCCAGCGACAGCATCAGGGCGACGCCCCCATAGGCGCCGATGCGGCTGTCGCGCATGATCTCCAGGCGGCGGGCCGGGTTCGCTCCGCCGCCGAAGCCGTCGGCGACATCCGCCAGCCCATCCTCGTGCAGCGCGCCCGTCACCAGGACGCCCGCCGTCACCGCCAGACTTGCCGCCAGGAACGGCCCGAGGCCGAGCCCCCAGGCCCCGAGCAGAACCCCGGCACCGGGCAGGCCGAGGATCAGGCCGGCGAGCGGCAGCATCCGGGGCAGGGAGCGGAAATCCGGCACCGCGTGCGGGTCTCCCTCGCCGGGCAGCCGCGGCACCGGCAGGCGGGAATAGAAGCGCAGGCACCCGGCGAGGTCGTAGGCCAGGCGGGCCCCCGGAAAAGCGGGTTCGGCCTCCTCGTTCATCGCGATCCTGCCTTGCCTTCACCACCCGCGTCGCGCCCGTTATAGCTGCCGCAACGGGCGGCCCGCCATCCTGGCGCCGGGGCCGGCCACCGGAATTGCCTCATGACCGACGCCACCACCCCGTTCAGCGATATCCGCCGCCTCGTCGAGACCCTGCCGGGGCCGGACCGGGACGCGGTGGCGATGGTGGCCGAGCGCGACGCCACCCTGACGAAGCCGGCCGGCGCCCTCGGACGCCTGGAGCACCTCGTATCCTGGCTGGCTGCTTGGCAGGCCAAGGGCCAGCCGACCCTCGATCGCCCGCTGGTCTGCGTCTTCGCCGGCAGCCACGGCGTTACCGCCCGGGGCGTCTCGGCCTTTCCGGACGCGGTGAACCGCCAGATGCTCGACAATTTCGCCGCCGGCGGTGCGGCGATCAACCAGATCTGCGCCGCCTACGGCCTCGGCTTCAAGGTGTTCGACCTCGCCATCGACATGCCCACCGGGGACATCACCATGCAGGCCGCCTTCGACGAGAAAGCCTGCGTCGCCACCATGGCGTTCGGCATGGAGGCGGTGGCCGCCGGCACCGATTGCCTCGCGCTCGGCGAGATGGGCATCGGCAACACCACCGTGGCGGCGGCGATCTACGCGGCCCTCTATGGCGGCGACGCGGCGCATTGGGTCGGGCGCGGTACCGGCGTCGACGCGGCCGGGCTCGCCCGCAAGGTCGCGGCGGTGGAGGCCGCACTCGCCCATCATGCCGGCCATCTCGACGATCCGCTGGAGATCCTGGCCCGCCTCGGAGGCCGCGAGATCGCCGCCATCGCGGGGGCGATCCTGGCCGCGCGCCTGCAGCGGGTGCCGGTCATCCTCGACGGCTACGTGGCGACCGCCGCCGCCGCCATCCTGCACGCCCTCGACCCGTCGCTGCTCGACCATTGCCTCGCAGGCCACGTCTCGGCCGAGGGCGCCCATGCGGACGTGCTCGAGCGCCTCGGCCTCGTGCCGCTGCTGGCGCTCGGCATGCGCCTCGGCGAGGCCTCTGGCGCGGCCCTTGCCCTCGGTCTCCTCAAGGGCGCGCTCGCCTGCCACCGCGACATGGCGACGTTCGCCCAGGCCGGGGTGTCGGAGCGTAGCGCTGGCTGAGCCGCTTCCAGGGCGGCGCCGGCTCTGAACGGCGCCGGCTTCAGGCGGCACCGCCTTCAGGCGGCACGGGCCCGCTTCTCGGCGGGAGCCGCCGGGGATTCTCCGGGCACTTCCAGGGCCGGCAGGGTCTCCATCACCCGGCTCGCCGGGAAGATCACGATGACCTCGGTGCCCTCGCGCGGCTTCGACTTGAGCTGAAAGTTGCCGCCGTGCAGGTCGATCAGGCCCTTCACGATGGGCAGACCGAGGCCCGAGCCCTGTTCGGCCGTCTTGATCGCCAGCGATCCGCGTCCGAACGACGACATCACGGTGCCGATCTCGTCCTCGGGGATGCCCGGCCCGCTGTCCTTGACGCTGACATACTGGCCGCCCGACGAGGTCCAGCCGACCTTGATGGTGATCTCGCCGCCTGGGGGCGTGAATTTTACCGCGTTCGACAGGAGGTTCAGCACGATTTGGCGCAACGCCCGCTCGTCGGCCCAGAGCCGGGGCAGGCTATCATCGATGAACTCCTGGATCATCTGGTGCTTGCCGCGCGCGCGCAGGCCCATCATGTGGCGGCACTCCTCGACCGCATGGCCGAGCTGGACCGCTTCCTCGTTGAGTTCGTAGCGTCCGGCCTCGATGCGCGAGAGGTCGAGGATCTCGTTGATGAGGTTGAGGAGGTGCAGCCCGCTGTCGTGAATGTCGGAGGCGTATTCCTTGTACGAGGCCGCCACATGGGCGCCGAACACCTCGTTCTTCATCACCTCCGAGAAGCCCAGGATGGCGTTGAGCGGCGTGCGCAGCTCGTGGCTCATGGTGGCGAGGAAGCGTGATTTGGCCAGATTGGCCTCCTCTGCGCGGCGCCGGGCCTCGTCGGAATTGGCCTTGGCCTGTTCCAGCTCGCCGAAAATCGAGTCTTTTTCGGCGTGCGATTGCAGAGCCTCGACCGTCGAGGCGTAGACGCGGCGTCCGAGCCCCAGGAAGAACAGCTGCGCGACGACCACCATGGTCACCAGCAGCATGGTGTTCATGTCCTGCGACACCGCCAGGAGCGACAGCGCGGCGATGCAGAGCGGCACCAGCGCCGCACAGGCGGCGGCCGGCAGGGTCGCGGCCAGCATGGTCGCTTTGGCGGCCACGATGACGAGGCCGAACAGCACGAAGGTGCGCGCGCCCAGGGCGCCGACCAGGACCATCATCGCCCAGGCGGTGCTCTGCAGGAATTCCGCCGTCATGAACGCCCGGCGCCAGCGCCGCACGGAGACCGTGGCCGGGTCCTGCGCCAGAAAGCGGCGCGTCAGCAGCTTGGAGAGCGCCACCGTCGCCAGAAGGCACAGGCCCCAGGCTCCCGCCACGATCGGCTGCACCCAGATCGACGCGACGCCGGCGACCAGGAGGCCCAGCAGCGCCAACGGGATCACCGCTCCCGAACGGTACTGCGCATAGACCCGGATCAGTTCGTAATCGAAGGCGCGTTCCAACCCACTCGTCGAGGTGAGCTTCTCCCGGGCCGAGCGCATGTCGCGCGCGACTTCGCGACGACGGGCCACCTCCTGTGCGGAGGGCCCGCGGCCACGCTGAATCATTTCCGCAGTCAGGTCGGTCATCACCGTCTTGAGGATTCGGGGAGGCGTCGCGGTCGATGTCGGGACCGCCGAGAGGCCGGGATACGCGACGTCCGAGACTGCTGGGCATGTGTTAAGAAGGGCCTGCCGGAACCGGCCGAATTGTCGGAATTTCCCGGCCGTCCACTGTTGTTCGGAGGGACGTCGGCGGCCCCTCACGACCTTGATCCAGGATCGAGCCGCACAGGATCGACTTCGCGATCGTGTGCTGGCGCACATGGTTACGCCGCGGCAAGGATTAGCCTCATTCCAAACTGTGCATCGGGAGGTCGGGATGCTGAAACTCACCGTCAACGGGGTCGCCCATCAGGTTGATGCCGATCCCGACATGCCGCTCCTCTGGGCTTTGCGCGATCATCTGAATCAGACCGGCACGAAGTACGGTTGCGGCATCGCGCAGTGCGGTGCCTGTACGGTCCATCTCGACGGACAGCCGGTTCGCGCCTGCCAGACCCGGATCGGCGATATCGGAGAGGCCAAGATCACCACGATCGAGGGTGTCTCCGGCAAGGTCGCTGAGGCGGTACGCACCGCCTGGCGCGGCCTCGACGTGGTCCAGTGCGGCTATTGCCAGTCCGGCCAGATCATGTCGGCGATCGGCCTCCTGTCCGAAAACGCGAAGCCGACAGATGCCGACATCGACGGCGCCATGGACGGCAACGTCTGCCGCTGCGGCACCTACCAGCGCATCCGCGCGGCCATTCACGAAGCGGCCCGCACCCTCGCCTGAGCGGGGGTTCAAGCCTTCGATCCGTCCGATTCTCTCTCGATCCCGCGTCTGAACTGGAGCCCCCCATGCTGAAGGTCCGTCAGGCCACGCCGCCCGTGCCCTCCCGCCGCGCATTCCTCGGCGGGGGCGCCGTGGCCGCCGGTGCCCTCGTCATCGGCTTCACCCTCGATCCGGCGAAGTTCGCCAAGGCCGCCGCGGGTCCCGACCTGTCGGGCCTGCCGGCCCAACCCAACGCCTTCGTGCGCATCGCCGCCGACGACACCGTGACGGTGGTGATCAAGCACCTCGACATGGGCCAGGGCAACACCACCGGCCTCGCCACCATCCTGGCGGACGAGCTCGACGCGGATTGGGCCACCATCCGCACCACCTTCGCGCCGGCCGATGCCACGCTCTACAACAACTTCGCCTTCGGCCCGGTCCAGGGCACCGGCGGCTCCACCGCCATCGCCAATTCCTGGGTCCAGCTCCGCAAGGCGGGTGCGGCCGCCCGGGCCATGCTGGTGTCCGCGGCGGCCGAGCGCTGGAAGGTCCCGCCCTCGGAGATCACGGTCGCGTCCGGCACCGTGCGCCACGCCGCGTCGAACCGGCAGGCCCGCTTCGGCGAACTGGCGGAAGCCGCCGCCGCCCAGCCGGTGCCGAAGGAGCCCCGCCTGAAGGAGGCGAGCCAGTTCACCCTCATCGGCAAGAAGGTGGCGCGCCTCGATTCGACGGCCAAGACCGACGGCACCGCGATCTACTCCCTCGATATCCGCCGCCCCGGCCAGCTCACCGCGGTGGTCGCCCATTCGCCGCGCTTCGGCGGCACCGTGAAGACCGTCGACGACACGGCCGCCCGCGCGGTCGCGGGCGTGGTCGACGTGGTGACGATCCCGACCGGCGTCGCCGTGCTCGCCAAGGATACCTGGTCGGCGATGAAGGGCCGCGACGCCCTCAAGCTCACCTGGGACGACAGCGCCGCCGAGACCCGCTCCTCTGACGCGATCCTGGCCGATCATCGCAAGCGCCTCGACACGCCGGGCCTCGTCGCCTCGCAGAAGGGCGATGCCGCCGGCGCCATCGCGGGCTCGGCCAAGGTGCTGGAGGCCGAGTTCACCTTCCCGTATCTCGCCCATGCGGCGCTCGAGCCCCTCAACGCCACCATCGAGAAAGCCTCGGACGGCACCTACGACGTTTTCGCCGGTTGCCAGCTCCAGACCATCGAGCAGGCCGTGGTGGCGGCCAATCTCGGAGTGACCACCGACAAGGTTCGGCTGCACACCCAGTGGGCCGGCGGTTCGTTCGGCCGGCGCGCGACGCCGAGCGCCGACTACTTCGCCGAGACGGCTTCGATCGTCCGGGCGACGGGCGGCAAGGCGCCGGTCCATCTGGTCTGGACCCGCGAGGACGACATGGCCGGCGGCTTCTACCGGCCGATGGTGGTTCATCGCCTGCGCGCCGGCCTCGACGCCAAGGGCGGGATCACCGGCTGGGAGCACCGGACCATCGGCAAGTCGATCATGATCGGCACCGCCTTCGAGACCATGATCGTCAAGGACGGCATCGACGCGACCACCGTCGAGGGCGCCTCCGATACGCCCTATGCGCTGCCGGCCTACCGCTTCGAGGTCCACAACGCCCGCGAGGGCGTGCCGGTGCTGTGGTGGCGCTCGGTCGGTCACACCCACACTGCCCAGGCGATGGAGGTGTTCATCGACGAGCTCGCTCACGCGGCCGGCGCCGATCCGGTGGCTTACCGCCTCGGGTTGCTGGGTGGCGCCCCGCGCCTTTCCGCCACCCTGAAGCTGGCAGCCGAGAAGGCCGGCTGGGACCCGAAGAAGACGACCGACAAGAACCGCGGCCTCGGCGTCGCGGCGCACGAATCCTTCGGCTCCTACGTCGCCATGGTGGCCGATGTCACGGCCGAGGATGCCAAGGTGAAGGTCAACCGCATCGTGGCGGCGGTCGATGTGGGCGTCGCGGTCAACCCGGACGTGATCCGCGCTCAGGTCGAGGGCGCGGTCGGCTTCGCCCTGTCGTCGGTCCTGCGCAACAGGATCACGCTCAAGGACGGCGTGGTGCAGGAGAAGAACTACGACGCCTACGAGCCGACCCGCATGAGCGAGATGCCGGTGGTCGAGGTCCATATCGTGCCCTCGACAGCCGCGCCCACCGGCATCGGCGAGCCCGGCGTACCGGTGATCGCCCCGGCGATCTCGAACGCGATCTTCGCCGCCACCGGCCAGCGCCTACGCTCGCTGCCCCTCGACCTCAGCGGCCTCAAGGGCGCCTGAGCCGAGCCGGAGCGACGACACGGCCCCTCGCCGTCGGGGGAGGGGCCGCCTATCTCGGTGGGCATCATGCTTCCCGAAACCGATTGCGCCGAGATCGCCGCCCCCGAGATCGCCCCCGCCGAAACCGCCTTCGACGTCACGGTGGCGCGCCTGCGGGCCTGCCGGATCTGCCGTGACGCTCCCCTCTACGGCGCTCCCCTGCCGCAGGAGCCGCGTCCCATCGTGCAGGGGCTCGCCTCGGCCCGGCTCTGCGTCGCGAGTCAGGCGCCGGGCAACCGCGCGGACCAGAGCGGCATCCCGTTCATGGACCCGTCGGGCACCCGCCTGCGCGATTGGCTCGGCCTCGACGAGGCGGCGTTCTACGATGCGCGCCGCCTCGCCATCGTGCCCATGGGCGCATGCTTTCCGGGCTACGACGCCAAGGGCGGGGACAAGCCGCCGCGACGCGAATGCGCGGAACGCTGGCGGACAGAGCTGTTCGCCGGGCTGCCGAAGCTCGAACTGATCCTGGTGATCGGCCAATACGCGCAAGCCTGGCATCTCGGCCGATCGAAGGCCGGCCTCACCGACACCGTCCGGCGCTGGCGCGAGGTTCTGGGAAGCCCGGGTACGCCGCGGGTGCTGCCGCTGCCCCATCCGTCCTGGCGCAACAGCGGCTGGCTCAAGGCCAATCCGTGGTTCGAAACGGAGCTGCTGCCCGTCCTGAAGGCGGAAGTGGCGCGCGCGATGGCGCCCCGTTGACACGAGGGCCAGCGCGCGGGATCGCTCGCTGCGAAACCGGAGAGACCCATGACCGCCCTGCTGGACTCGCGCGACCGCCTGATCGTCGCCCTCGACGTGGCAAGCGTGGACGAGGCCGAGCGCCTCGTCGACCGGATCGGCGATGCGGCGACCTTCTACAAGATCGGCTACCGGCTCGCCTATGCGGGCGGTCTCGCCCTGGTGCCGCGCCTCGCCGCCAGCGGCCGCAAGGTGTTCCTCGACCTGAAGCTCCACGACATCGGCAACACCGTGGAGGAGGGGGTGCGCGCCCTCACCGACCTCGGCGCCACCTTCCTTACCGTTCACGCCTATCCGCAGACCATGCGGGCGGCGATCCGGGGCCGGGGCGCGAGCGGCCCCCGGATTCTCGCCGTCACGGTCCTGACCTCCTACGACGATGCCGATGCGGCGGAGGCGGGCTATGCCCTGCCGGTGGCCGACCTCGTCGCCCGCCGCGCCGCGCAGGCGGCCGAGATCGGCATCGACGGCATCGTCTGCAGCGCCGCCGAGGCGCCGGCGGTGCGGACGCGAATCGGGCCGGACCGCGCCATCGTCACCCCGGGCATCCGGCCGGCGGGGGCCGAGGCCGGCGACCAGAAGCGCGTGATGACGCCCGGAGAGGCGCGCCGCATCGGCATCGACCACGTGGTGGTCGGCCGCCCCATCACCCAGGCGGCGGACCCGCGCGCGGTGGCGGAGGCTATCGTCGCCGAGATGCGCTAGACCCGAAAGCTGTCAGGTCGTGCGCAACAACCGCATCCAGTTGGCGAAACCCTGAGCGTCAACCAAGCCGTCCGTATGGGCTGCGACCAGCGCGTTTCCGCGCTCGCGCGCATTTCGCGGGGAAATGCCGAACGCCTCTCGGAACGCACGCGCGAAGGCCGCGGCGCTGGCGAAGCCCCACTGACAGGCGACCTCGCTGATCCGCTCGCGTTTGATCGGATCCGCCAATTGTAACGCCGCGCCCGTCAGCCTCCGGCGCCGAATCAGATTGGCTACGCCGCCCGCAGACTCGCAGGCCCGGTACAAAGCTGAGCGGGAGATGCCCAGGTGGCTGGCGATCTGGGCCGCGTTCAAGTCGGGATCGGCGATATGGGCATCCACGTAGTGGCCTATCCGGCGTAAATCCGAGGGCTGACCACAAACGACTCGACGATCATGGTCCGCCGGCTGGCCCGCCAGAACCGCACCCGCCAGCGCGACGGTCGCCCCCGCCGCGAGCATGGCCTGGCGCACGCTCAACAGCGCGGCGCGTCTTGTCAGAGACAGGAGGTATTCCCCGAGGAGGTCCGTCAGCGGATCGCCGGCGGCGAGAACGACCCCATGCAATCGACCGAAATCCTGCAGGAAGGGCCGAAACTCGTCGCGTGGAAACAGGAGGCTGACGTTGGCGAAACAGCTACTGCGGGTCTCAAGCGTGTCGCTCAGATCGAAGACGCAGATGTCTCCCGCCGCGACCCGGATCGAACGCGTGCGCGTAGCGCCAACGAAACCGCCCTCGAGATAAAGTTGAATGAGAATGTGGTCGAGTCCACTGGTCGCCACGAGCGCCGCCGATCGCCTGAAGATCAGGGGCGGGCCACGAAACACGCCGAGCATCATTTTTCCGAGGTGCCAGCTCAGCAGATCCACGACGACGGGGTCGTCTTCGCCTGTCCGCTCAACCGAAAACACGTCTTCGACGGCGACCTGGAACTGCTTCAGCGCCACATCCGCCCCAAGGGCGTAACCATCGATCCTGAAGGTCGGTATCGCGGTCGCGCTGTTTAGGTCGCCAAGCGAACTCATGCGGGGGTCACGGCGGGAGTGGGCAACATAGCATGTTGCAAAATCAATGACCTGGACCAGAATCAACGGCTCATTCAAGACTGCTTAGCGCCGTATCCGGGAGTTGTCGAAATTGCCTTCCGGTCGAGGCTTGGGAAGGTGGCGCTCAGAGCCTGTTTGACGTCCTCCGCCGGCCGTCCCCAACTGTCGCCGAGGGCGCCGCGTCCGCAAGTGCGCTCGTCAGGCGCCGACCGGCGCGCCGGCGGGTTCGGCCGCTGGCGTCCCGCAGGCCGAGCAGAAGCGCTCGAAAGTGCTTTTGCGATGGCTGCAGGCGGGGCAGCGCTCGAACACGCCGATCCCGCAATGCGGGCAGAAATTCGCCTCTGGGTTGGCGAGGTCGATCGGCCGTTCGCATCCGGGGCAGGCCTTCTTGGCGAGGCGCAGCAGAGCCTGATCGGTGGCGATCTCGGTCCGGCGCTCGGCATTCGGCCGCAGCTCGGCGGCCTTCTGGCGCTCGTTGTAGGCGTGGAGCGCGGTGATCGCGGCGCGGCCCGCCACGAGGGTGAGCACCACCCCGACCCCGTACTGCACATAGCCGCCATAGCTCGGGAGGTAGGGCACCAGTTCGACGAAGAACCCGAAGATCGCCGCGAGCGCGAAGCCCCAGACGAAGGGCCAGTTGCGGGTGCGCCGGCGCTTCAGCAGCAGCCATCCGGCGAGGATCAGCAGGGGCAGCGTCACGGCGAGCCGGTAGCCGAACACACGCAGCTCCTGCTCGCGCTCGGCGGCATCGAGCCGGGCCTGAGCCGCATCGCGCAGGTCGCCGACGACCTTCTCCTGGGCTTCCTCCCGGTCGGACAGGGTCAGTCGCGCGCTGGCCCGGGCTTCCAGGCGCTCCTCAATGGCGCGCTCCGCCGCCTTCAGGGCATCGAGCTGCTGCGTGCGGGCGACGAGGCCGGGATCCTGGTCGACGCGCTGGGTCGCATCGCGGGTCTTGAGCCAGTTGGTGAAGGTCTCCTGTGCGGAGAGAGAGGCGGAGCGGGCGGCTTCCAGCGCGAGCTGGTCCTGTTCGTCCTGGCGCAGGGTGTCGGCCTGCTCGCGGCGGATCTGTTTCAGGGCCTCGTCTGCCGGCCGCGCGTCCTCGGTGTCGAGGAACTGCTGCAGGGTGTAGCGATGCTCGACCTGGGGCATGTTGCCGACCACCAGGGAGCCGAGGCCGATCAGGAACCAGGCGAAGAGGAGCGCGACCAGCCAAAGGAACAGCGTGAACCAGCGTTCGGAAAGCCTGCGACCGGATGCCATGTCAGTCCCTTGTTCGGCGCGAGGCGCCCGCGTCCCGCGCGGCTCGGCCGCCGGTCTCTTAATCCAAGGTCGAGGTCCGGGACCATCCGGTTCGAGCCCGGGCCTGCCCGTGCAACCGATCGGGTTTACCGGGGCGTGGCCCTAGCGCTTCCCGAAGCCGACATCCGCCGCCACTGCCCTCAGGCGCTCCGGCTCCCGGTCCTTCCGCTCGCTGTAGCGGTCCACCAAGTAATCGGCGCGCTCTCGGGTCAGGAGCGTGAACTTCATCAACTCTTCGCACACATCGACCACCCGCTCGTAGAGCGGCCCCGGCTTCATGCGGCCGTCGTCGTCGAACGCCGTGTAGGCCATCGGCACCGACGACTGGTTGGGGATGGTGATCATCCGCATCCAGCGCCCGAGGATTCGCAGGTTGTTGACCGCGTTGAACGATTGCGACCCCCCTGAGACCTGCATCACCGCGAGGGTGCGCCCCTGCGTCGGTCGCACGCTGCCCTCGCTCAAGGGAAGCCAGTCGATCTGGCTCTTCATGACGCCGGTCATGCTGCCGTGCCGCTCGGGCGTCACCCAAACGTGGCCTTCGGACCAGATCGAGAGCTGCCGCAGTTCCTGCACCTTCGGGTGATCGGCGGTGTCATCGTCGGGAAGGGGGAGCCCGTGCGCATGGTAGAGGCGCACCTCACCGCCCATCGCTTCCAGAAGCCGGGCCGCCTCGTAGGCCAGGAACCGGCTGAACGAGCGCGGACGCAGCGAGCCGTAGAGGATCAGGAACCGAGGGGCGTGCGCGAACGGCCGAGCCACCGCAAGATCGGCCGGGACCGGCACCGCGAAATGCGCAGGGCTCACGTTCGGCAAACCATCGGCGAACGGCTGTTCGGGCTTGTCCACGGTACGACTCTCCTCTACATTTCAATGATCGTTGAGATATTGTGTGAATGATCGACGAACGGCAAGCCCTCGCGGCCTTCGCGGCTCTGGGTCAGGAACATCGCCTGCGCATCGTGCGGGCGTTGGTCATCGCGGGTCCGGCCGGTCTGTCGGCGGGGGCGCTTGCCGGGGCGGTCGGAGTTTCGGGCACCAACCTGTCCTTCCACGTGAAGGAGCTTCTCCATGCCGGCCTGATCCAGGCCAGGCGGGACGGGCGATCGATCCTCTACAGCGCTGCCTATCCGGGCCTCTCGGGGCTGATCGAATTCCTCATGCGCGACTGCTGCCAGGGTCGCCCCGAAGTCTGCGGCCAGATCACCGGAGCGCTGGCCGCCTGTCCCTGCCAACCTGGAGAGGCCGACGATGCCTGACCCGTTCGATGTCGTGATCTACCACAACCCGGATTGCGGCACGTCCCGCAATACCCTGGCGATGATCCGCAACGCCGGCATCGAACCGCACGTGATCGAGTACCTGAAGACGCCGCCCGCACGGGCGCTCCTGGTGCAACTGCTCTCCCGTGCCGGCCTGTCGGTCCGTGATGTCCTGCGCGAGACGGGCACGCCCTACGCGGAATTGAACCTGGGCGACTTGGCGCTGACCGATGCGCAGTTGCTGGATGCCGTCGAGGCGCATCCGATCCTGCTCAACCGCCCGCTGGTGATCACGCCGCGCGGCGTCGCCCTGTGCCGACCGTCCGAGGCCGTGCTGCATCTCCTGCCGGTCCAGCAGGGCGAATTCGTCAAGGAAGACGGTGAGCGGGTGGTGGACGAGCACGGCCGGCGCATCGCGACGGCCTGAGCCTCACCTGCAACCACAACAAGAAACCTCGCCGATGCTCGCGCTTGCGATTTTCCTCGTCACCCTCGTGTTCGTCATCTGGCAGCCCAGGGGCTTCGGGATCGGATGGAGCGCCCTGATCGGTGCCGCGGTCGCCCTCGCCACGGGGGTGATCCAGCCGGGTGATATTCCGGTGGTCTGGCAGATCGTCTGGGATGCCACGTTCACCTTCGTGGCACTCATCATCATCTCGCTGCTGCTGGACGAGGCCGGCTTCTTCCACTGGGCGGCGCTGCACATCGCCCGCTGGGGCGGCGGCCGGGGCCGGCTGCTGTTCCCGCTGGTCATTCTGCTCGGTGCCGCCATCGCGGCGGTGTTCGCCAACGATGGCGCGGCCCTGCTCCTGACGCCGATCGTGCTGGCCATCCTGCTCCGGCTGAACTTCAAGCCGGCGGCGGCGCTGGCCTTCATCGTCGCCTGCGGGTTCGTGGCGGACAGCACCAGCCTGCCGCTGGTGATCTCGAACCTCGTCAACATCGTCTCGGCGAACTTCTTCGACGTGACCTTCGGCCGCTACGCTGCCGTGATGGTCCCGGTGAACCTGGTGTCGCTGGCCGCCACCTTGGTGGTGCTGTGGGCCTATTACCGACGCGACCTGCCAGCGACGTACCCGGTCGATGAACTGGAACCGCCTCGGGACGCGATCCATGATCCGGTCGTGTTCAAGGCCGCCTTTCCGCTGCTTGGCCTGCTCCTGCTCGCCTATTTCATCACCGCACCGCTCGGCGTACCGGTCTCCGTCGTCACCTGTGCAGGCGCTGCGGTGCTGCTCGGTCTGGCGCTGCGCAGCCGGGTCATTCCCATTCGCAAGGTGCTCACCGGTGCGCCCTGGCAGATCGTGCTGTTCAGCCTCGGCATGTACCTCGTGGTCTATGGCCTGCGGAATGCCGGCCTGACCGACGCGCTGGCCAAGGGCCTCGTGTGGCTGGCCGGGCATGGCCCCTGGGTCGCGACGCTCGGCACCGGGTTTGCCGCCGCGATCCTGTCCTCGGTGATGAACAACATGCCGAGCGTTCTGGTCGGCGCGCTGTCGATCCAGCAGGCCCCGGACCTGACACCGCTGACCGGTGAGCTGATGATCTACGCCAACCTGATCGGCTGCGATCTCGGGCCGAAACTTACGCCCATCGGCAGTCTGGCGACCCTGCTCTGGCTGCACGTCCTGGCGTCGAAAGGCCAGACCATCACGTGGGGGCAGTACATGCGGGTCGGGCTCGTCATCACCCCGCCCGTACTGGCGGTTACGCTTCTGGCGCTCGCAGCCTGGCTGCCGCTGCTCGGGACGCAGCCGATCGTCCCGTAAGGTGGACCGGCGCAACCCGTTTCGACCCCGGGATGTCCGGACGAACGACCCTCAGGTGCGAGGCCGCAGGCTTCCGATCAGGAACTCGATCATGGCCGCCAAGGGCGGGGCCCCGGCATCCGGGTAGTGGCTGACGAGTGCGGGATGACAGTAACGGATGATCGCCGTGTGGATACAGGCCGCGGCGAGGGCGGGATCGGCCACCACGAACTCACCCGCTTCGGCGCCCTCGCGGACCAGGCGTTCGAACAGCGAGCCGATCTGATCGACATGCGCCCGGCACACGTTCCAGCTCTCGGTGATCGCCGCTTCGACCATCTCGTGCAGGCGGGGGTTGGCCTCGCAGCGCTCGACGCAAGCGGAATGCATGACCGTGATCGTGCGGGCGATGCGATCCACGGCACTCAGGCCGGGCGTCTCCACGACCTCGGTGACTCTGAGCTCGGTGTCGTCCATCAGCCGCTTGATGACGGCTTCGTGGATCGCCTTCTTCGAGTCGAAGAAGCGGTACACGTTGGCTGGGCTCATTCGCAGCGTCTTGGCGATGTCGGCGACGGTGGTCTTCTGATAGCCGACGACGCGGAACGCCTCTTCGGCCGTCGCCAGGATCCGGCAACGGGTGGTGGGGGCAGCCTCTTCGGGGATCGTACGGTCGATGACCGCGGAACGCATCATCCGGGTAAACTAGGCCGTTGCGACCGCAACGTCAAAAAATCACAAATCTCCCGACGCGTCGTGACGGTCCCGAATGGATGGCGCCGGGTACAGCGACGGGAACCCTGAGGCGAGTCAGGCCCAGGCGACGCCCGGCCCATGCGTACGAGGATGCGACGGGCCGTGGCGGAGGTTTCGATGCTTAGGAGCCGAACTGGGAACCCAATTGCTCCAAGTATTCGGCCAGATCGACGCCGCCGACGCGCTTGCCGTAATCGAAGCGCATACCCTGCTGAATGTCGACGCGGCTCTCCTTCGTCGTCAGCGTGAAGGGCTTGACGCAGATCCAGGCGCCATCGCGACGATGTTCGAAGAAGCTCAAAATTTCATGCTTGGCCATTGGGGCCTCCCGGGCTGTCTTGACGGACAACGGGGATGGGCCGGAACGGTTGCGCGGTGGGTTAACGAAGTTCGCGGCGAATCTTTAGTCTTGCGGGATGCCGCAGCACGTTGGCCCGATGCTGCATCGCAACGATTTCCTGCTTGCGGGCCCTCCCTCTCTGGGAGCAGAGAGCCATCCGGAGGGCCTCGACCCTCCGGACCGATGAGGCCGGGTCAGGCCGCGCTCTTGAGGGCGCCGGTGTGGTCGTGGAAGTCGGGTCCGTTGATCGTCCGGGTCACGTAACCGTCGCGGATGAGGTAGTCGCCGAAGCGCTCGCCAGCCTGCTTGTGCCGGGCATAAGCCGCGAAGAGCGGGTCCAGGATCGTCTTGATCTCCGAGGCGGTGACGTCTTCCGCGAAGAGCTTGCCCAGGCGCGAACCGTCAAAGGCCGCCCCGAGATAGAGGTGGTAGCGCTCGGGGCCGCGGCCGACGAGCCCGATCTCGGCGATGAACGGCCGGGCGCAGCCGTTGGGGCAGCCGGTCATCCGGATGGTGATCTCGTCGTCCTGGAGCCCGTGCGACGCCAGGCTGGTCTCCAGCTCGGTCATCAGGTCCGGCAGGTAACGCTCGCTCTCAGCCAGCGCCAGGCCGCAGGTCGGCAGGGCGACGCAGGCCATCGAGTTGCGGCGCAGCGCGCTCGCGCCCTTCAGCATGCCGTACTGGTCCACCAACGCCTCGATCTCAGCGCGCTTCTCGGCCGGCACGTTGGCGATGATGACGTTCTGGTTGCCGGTGAGGCGGAAATCGCCCTGATGGATCTCGGCGATCCGGCGCAGGCCGGTGAGCAACTGCGGACCGTTGTCGTAATCCTTGATCCGGCCCGAGGCGACGTAGAGCGTCAGGTGATGGCGCCCGTCGTCGCCCTCGGTCCAGCCGTAGCGGTCGCCGTTGCCGGTGAAAGCGAAAGGCTTCGGATCGGCGAGCGGCTTGCCGACGCGCGTCTCGACCTCGGCCCGGAAGGCTGCGAGGCCGTAACGCTCGATGGTGTATTTCAGGCGGGCGTTCTTGCGGACCTTGCGGTTGCCCCAGTCGCGCTGCACCGTCATCACGGCCTCGGCGACCTTCAGGGCGTCCGCGGGTTCGACGAAGCACATCACGTCGGCGGTGCGCGGGAAGGTGTCGGTCTCGCCATGGGTCATGCCCATGCCGCCGCCCACCGTGACGTTCCAGCCGGTGACTTTGCCCGTCTCGTCCAGGATGGCGATGAAGCCGAGATCGTGGGCGAAGATGTCCACCTCGTTGGACGGGGGCACCGCCACCACGGTCTTGAACTTCCGCGGCAGGTAGGTCTTGCCGTAGACCGGCTCGACCTCGGCCACCTCCTCGCCGCCGACCACGCGCTCGCCATCGAGCCAGATCTCGCGCCAAGCGCTGGTCTTGGGCAGGAGCGAGTCGGAGATGTCCTTGGCGAGCTGGTAGGCGGCCTTGTGGGCGCCGGTCTGGGACGGGTTGGTTGCCGCCATGACGTTGCGGTTGACGTCGCCGCAGGCCGCGATGGTGTCGAGGAGCGTCGCGTCGATGGCCGCCATCGTGCGCTTCAGGTTCGACTTGATGACGCCGTGATACTGGAAGGTCTGGCGCGTGGTCGCGCGCAGCGCCCCGCCCGCGTAGGTCGTGGCGATCTCGTCCAAGGCCAGCCACTGCTTCGGGGTGACGACGCCGCCGGCGATGCGCAGGCGGATCATGAAGCTGTAGGCCTTCTCGAGCTTCTTCTTGGTGCGCTCGGCCCGGATGTCGCGGTCGTCCTGCAGGTACATCCCGTGGAACTTCACGAGCTGCCCGTCATCCTCCGAGATGGCGCCGGTGGCGTGCTTTAGCAGGCCGTCAGCGAGGGTCCCGCGCAGGTAGCCGCTGGCGATCTTGATGTGTTCGTTGGCGGCCAGACCGGCCGCGCGCGCCGCTTCCGCGTCCGAGATCGGGCGGTCGGTGGGCGGGGTCTCGTAGGTGCGGGTGGTGGTCTTGTCGGCCATGGCGGGCTTTCCGGTCTTTTCGATGTTGAGCGGTGCGGGCTCTTCCCTCTCTCCTCTGCGGGAGAGGGTGGCCCGCGAAGCGGGTCGGGTGAGGGGAGCGCCCTATCCGGAGAGGTTGCCCCTCTCCCGCCTGCTCCGCAGGCACCCTCCCCGCGGAGGGGGAGGGTCATGCTCGTGTCCTAGTAAACGTCCTGCTGGTAGCGGTGCGCCTTCTCCAGGGCGGCCACCGCCGCTTCCGCGTCGGCGGGGCTGAGCGCCTTCACGTCCTGAAAGGCCTTCAACACGGCGTTGCGCACGTCCTTGGCCATCCGGGTGGCGTCGCCGCAGACGTAGAAGCTGGCGCCGCCGTCGAGCCAGGCGACGACCTCCTTCGCGTGCTGGGCGATGCGGTCCTGCACGTAGATCTTCTCCGGCTGGTCGCGCGAGAAGGCCACGTCGATCTGGGTCAGCGACGTGTCCTCCAGGGCCTCCTGCCATTCGAGCTGGTACAGGAAGTCGTGGGTGAAGTGGCGGTCGCCGAAGAACAGCCAGGAACGGCCCGGGGCCGCGACGGCCCGGCGCTCCTGCACGAAGGCGCGGAACGGGGCGACGCCGGTGCCCGGGCCCACCATGATGATGTCGGTGGCGGGGTCCTGCGGCAGGCGGAAGTGCCGGTTCGGCTTCAGCTTCACCCGCAGCTTGGCGCCGTTGCGGATGCGGTCGGCCACATGGGTCGAGGCCACACCCGAGCGCGCCCGGCCGTGGGTCTCGTAGCGCACCGCCGCGATCACGAGGTGGACCTCGTCGCCCACCTCCTTCCGTGATGAGGCGATGGAATAGGCCCGCGGCGGCAGCGGCCGGGTGATGGTGCCGAGGTGCTCGGCCGTGAGCGTGGCCGGGAAGCTCTGGATGAGATCGATGAGGTGGCGCCCCTCGATCCAGGCCTTGGCCTCGCCGCTATCGATGAGCTTCTGCGCCTCGGCATGGCCGGTGGCCTTGACGAAGCGCTCCACGGTCGTCGCCGACAGGGTGGTGATGTCCCGCTCCGCCAGCAGGGCCTGGCGCAGCGCCGCGTCGCCGGACAGGCCGGTGGCGGCGAGGATCTCGTCGACCAGGGCCGGGTCGTTCTCCGGATAGATCTCCAGCGAATCACCCGGCTCGTAGGCGGGGGCTCCGTCCTCGAATTCGAGGGCGAGGTGGATGGTCTCCTTGTCGGAGCGCGAGGAGTTCAGGTTCACATGGTCGACGACCTCGACCACCTTGGGCTCGCGGCTCGGCTCGACGTCGTCGTCCTCGTCGCCCGCGACCCGCGCGGCGAAATCGACGGCTACCACGTTGTCGGCGCTCGGCGGGGGGGTGAGCGCCTTCAGGGTGTCCTTGATCCAGGCCGCTGCGGGGGTCTCGAAGTCGAGGTCGAGGTCGGCGCGCTCGTGGGCGCGGATGCCGCCCAGGGCTTCGAACCGGGCGTCGAGCGCCTTTCCGATGGCGCAGAACTCGGCATAGGAGGTGTCGCCCAGCGAGAGCACGCCGAACGAGACGCCGTCCAGCCGCGGGGCGCCGTCGCCCATCAGCTCGTTGTAGGCGCGCGTCGCGCGGGCCGGCGGCTCGCCCTCGCCCCAGGTCGCCGCGATGGCGACGATGCGCTTCTCCTTGGCGAGGCTGGCGATCTCGAGATCGGCGAAATCGACCACCTTCGGCTTGAAGCCGTTCTTGCGGGCGAGCTTGGCCATGTCGTTGGCGAGCGTCTCGGAATTTCCGGATTCACTGGCGAACAGGATGGTCAGGGGCTCGGCTGCCTTCGGCGGCGCGGCCGGGACGGCAGCGGCCTGCGGCGCTCCGCCGGCGTCGAGGCCGGCCAGAAAGCCAGCCAGCCAGGCGCGCTGTATCGGGGTGGCGGCGCCGAGGACGGCGTCGAGGCTCGCGCGTTCGGTGTCGCCGAAGGGAGCCGTGCGGGGAAGGATCGCGTGTCGTGCCATAAGGAAAGCCATGTCGTCCTGAGAGGCCGGCTGTCAACGGGGTTGTCCGTTTTACAGAACGACGTCACGGTAGAAGGAGCTGCCTGCGCGAGCAGGGCAAAAGAGAATTCTATTCTCCGGCCACCACCGACAGGGTCGGGGTGAAGCGACCGTTGGCAGGCGGGGCCGGGAGGGGCAGCGCGGTGGTGGATTTGACCTTCTCCATCGCGAAGCGGGAGGTCACGTTCTTGAGCGGCAGAGTCGCGATGAGATGCTTATAGAACGTATCGTAGGCGCGCATATCGGCGACGACGACGCGGAGCATGTAATCCACGTCCCCTGCCATGCGGTAGAATTCCAGCACCTCGGGCATCGCCGAGACGGTCTCGGCGAAGCGTTCGAGCCATTCGCGCGAGTGATCCGCCGTCTCGATGGAGACGAACACCGTCAGCCCGAGGCCGAGCTTCACCGGATCGAGTACGGCCACGCGCCGATCGATGACGCCATCCGCCTCGAGGCGCTGGATGCGCTTCCAGCACGGCGTCTGCGACAGGCCGACCTTTTCGCCGATGGTGGCGATGGACAGGGTGGCGTCGTGCTGGAGCAGCGCCAGGATCTTCAGATCGATCGAATCCAAGCTGGCCTCGCGGGTTCGTGAGCGGCGTTGGCGTGCGGGACGGCACGCAACGCTGTCCGATGGAGAAGGAAGTTTCTTCGTTGGGCAACAGAATACGTCCGAGCCCGTTGCCGCAAGGAGCATCGCCGGTGGGGTTTGCCCCCTGGAGATAGCCGCCATGCCTTGACAGCGTTCGTTATAGCGAACATTTCACACTTCAGACAAGCCAGCATCGCAAAGTCTCTGATGACCTCTCAACTGGAAAACACGGCGCGCGACCTCGCCTCCGCCCTGGCGGGACTCGACCTCAAGGGCCGGATCGCACTCATCGAGTCGACGGTACCGGGCCGTTTGGTCTTCACCACGAGCCTCGGGATCGAGGATCAGGCGCTCACCCACGCGGTGGCGATGCACAAGGGCCGGACCGAGATCGTCACCCTCGACACCGGACGGCTCTACCCTGAGACCTACGACACATGGACCGAGACCGAATCGGCCTACGGCATCCGCATCCGCGCCTATGCGCCCGAGCGCGAGGCCGAGGAGCGCTTCGTGGCCCAGTCCGGTATCAACGGGTTCCGCCATTCGGTCGCCGCGCGGCAGGCCTGCTGCGGCTTCCGCAAGGTCGAGCCCCTGGGTCGAGCGCTGGCGGGAGCCGCCGGCTGGCTCACCGGCCTTCGCGCCGGACAGTCGGCGAACCGGGCCGAGACGCCCCTGGCCGAGGCGGATGAAGGGCGGGGCCTGATCAAGATCAATCCGCTCGCCGATTGGACCCGTGCCGACGTCGAGCGCTTCGTCTCGGAAAACTACGTGCCCTACAATGTGCTGCATGATCGCGGCTTCCCGTCGATCGGCTGCGCCCCTTGCACCCGCGCGATCCGGGTCGGAGAGGACGAGCGCGCCGGCCGCTGGTGGTGGGAGCAGGCCTCCAAGAAGGAGTGCGGCCTGCATGTCCACGCGCCCGAAGAAAACGTCGCACCCGGTCAGGAGGCGGCCGCCTTCGAAACCACCCTTCACACCAAACCTCTGGAGATGGCCCGATGAGCGCCGCACCCCTCACCACCCAGGCGGCGAGCCGGTCCGCGCGGCTGACGCACCTGCAGCGCCTGGAGGCCGAGAGCATCCACATCATGCGGGAGACGGTCGCCGAGACCGAGAACCCGGTGATGCTCTATTCCATCGGCAAGGATTCGTCGGTGCTGCTGCATCTGGCGCTGAAGGCTTTCGCTCCGGGCCGCCTGCCGTTCCCCCTGATGCACATCGACACCACGTGGAAGTTCAAGGAGATGATCGCGTTTCGTGATCGGCGCGCCCAGGAACTCGGCCTGGATCTCCTCGTCCACACCAACCAGGATGGCTTGGCCCGCGGCATCGGCCCGGTCAGCCACGGTTCGGAAGTCCATACCGACGTGATGAAGACACAGGCGCTGCGTCAGGCCCTCGACAAGCACAAGTTCGATGCGGCCTTCGGCGGGGCGCGTCGCGACGAGGAGGCGTCCCGCGCCAAGGAGCGCATCGTCAGCCTGCGCACGGCCCAGCATCGCTGGGACCCCAAGCGCCAGCGCGCCGAACCCTGGCACCTCTACAATATGAAGAAGAAGCGCGGCGAGTCGCTGCGGGTGTTCCCGCTCTCCAATTGGACCGAACTCGACGTCTGGCTCTACATCGAGCAGGAGCAGATCCCGATCGTGCCGCTGTACTTTGCCAAGCCCCGACCGGTGGTAGAGCGCGACGGCCAGCTCATCATGGTCGATGACGAGCGCCTGCCGCTCGAGCCCGGCGAGACGCCGAAGGAGCTGTCGGTCCGTTTCCGCACCCTCGGCGATTACCCGCTGACCGGGGCCGTCGAGAGCGACGCCGCGACGCTGCCGGAGATCATCGGCGAGACCCTGGCCGCCCGCACCTCGGAGCGCCAGGGCCGCGTGATCGACAAGGACGGAGCCGGCGCCATGGAGCGCAAGAAGCAGGAGGGCTATTTCTAAGATGACGATCCATCAGGCACCCCAGGCTTTCGGCTACGACGACTTCCTGACCGCGCACCAGAACAAGGAAGTCCTGCGCTTCATCACCTGCGGCTCCGTCGATGACGGCAAGTCGACGCTGATCGGCCGCCTCCTGCACGATACCAAGCAGATCTTCGACGACCAGGTGACGGCGCTGCAGCGCGATTCGCGCAAGCACGGCACCCAGGGCGCCGAAATCGATCTGGCCCTCTTGGTCGACGGCCTCCAGGCCGAGCGCGAGCAGGGCATCACCATCGATGTCGCCTACCGCTTCTTCTCCACCGACAAGCGCTCCTTCATCGTGGCTGACACCCCCGGCCACGAACAGTACACCCGCAACATGGCGACCGGCGCCTCGACGGCGGATGTGGCCGTGATCCTGGTGGATGCCCGCCAGGGTCTGACCCGGCAGACCCGGCGCCATGCGCTGCTGGTGTCGCTGCTGGGCATCCGGCGGGTCGCGCTCGCGGTGAACAAGATGGACCTCGTCGGCTGGTCCGAGACCCGCTTCGAGGAGCTTCTGGCGGCGTTCCAGGACTTTGCGGCGCCGCTCGGCTTCACCGAGATCCGGGCGATCCCGCTCTCGGCCAAGAACGGCGACAACGTCGTGCTGCCGGGTGCCGCCGCGCCCTGGTACACAGGCACACCGCTGCTGCAATACCTCGAAGAGGTGCCGGTGCGCATCGAGGAGCAGGCCGCGCCCTTCCGTATGGCGGTGCAGTGGGTGAACCGCCCGAACTCGGATTTCCGCGGGTTCGCCGGCCTGATCGCCAGCGGGCGCGTGGCGCCCGGCGACGCCGTGATCGTGGAGCCCTCGGGCCGGACCTCGACCATCGCCCGCATCGTCACCGCCGACGGCGACCTGCCGCATGCGGTGGAGGGCCAGTCCGTCACCCTGGTGCTCGCCGACGAGATCGACGCCTCGCGCGGATCGGTGATCGTCACGGCCGATGCGCCGATGCGCGTCACCGACAGCCTCGACGCCCGCCTGTTCTGGGCCGCCGAGACCGAGTTGCTGCCCGGCGCCACGCTGCTGGCGAAGATCGGCACCGTGACGGTGAACGCCGTCGTCACCACGATCCGCACCCGCATCGACCCCGAGACGGGCAAGGCGGAGCCGGCCGCGCGCCTGACCGCCAACGACATCGCCGACGTGACCCTGACCCTCGACCGGGCGGTGGCGGTGGATGCCTACACGGCCAACCGCGACACCGGCGGTTTCATCCTGATCGATCGCGAGACCACCGATACCGCCGCTCTCGGGCTGATCCAGGCCGATGCGACCGCGACCCCGGTGAAGGACGAGCCGGCGGAAATCCGCGAGAAGCGCTCTGGCGGCCGCTTCCTGTCGAAGCTGCGCTGGGTCTTCGGCGGGATCTGACGAGCCCGGACCCGGCCCGCCGGCGCCGGGCAGCAGCCCCCCATCGACGGCCTCACCGCCGCGGCTCTCCCGGAGTCGCGGCGGTTTTTTGGTTCGTCTTAAGCCTTCGCTGGGTTGCAGGAGGGAACGCCGCAGCAACGGCAGGTCTCCCTTGCCCGTGCGCGGCGGCGCGACTAGGGTCCGCGCCGCTCGATCCGACCTTCGTAAAATGTACGGGAGTGACCACCCATGGGCTTTCTGGCCGACGCCTTGTCCCGCGTGAAGCCGTCCGCGACCATCGCGATGACGCAGAAGGCCCGTGAGCTGAAAGCGCAGGGGATGGACGTAATTAGCCTCTCGGTCGGAGAGCCTGATTTCGATACGCCCCAGCACATCAAGGATGCGGCCGTCGAGGCGATCCGGCGCGGCGAGACCAAGTATCCCCCGGTCTCCGGCATCGTGCCGCTGCGCGAGGCCATCGCCAAGAAGTTCAAGCGCGAGAACGGGCTCGACTACAAGCCGTCGCAGACCATCGTCGGCACCGGCGGCAAGCACGTCATCTACAACGCGCTGCTCGCGACCCTGAACCCCGGTGACGAGGTCGTCATCCCGCGTCCCTACTGGGTGTCCTACCCCGAGATGGTGGTGCTCTGCGGCGGGACGCCGGTCTTCGCCGAGACCGACATGGCGCATGATTTCAAGCTTCAGCCGGAGGAGCTGGAGCGGGTGATCACCCCGAAGACCAAGTGGATCATCCTCAACTCGCCGTCGAACCCGTCCGGGGCGGCCTATGCCCGCGACGAGCTGAAGAAGATCACCGACGTGCTGATGCGTCACCCCCAGGTGTGGGTGCTCACCGACGACATGTACGAGCACCTGACCTACGGCGATTTCCAATTCGTCACCCCAGCGCAGATCGAGCCCGGCCTTTACGACCGCACGCTGACCATGAACGGCGTCTCCAAGGCCTACGCCATGACGGGCTGGCGCATCGGCTACGCCGCCGGGCCGGAGCACCTGATCAAGGCGATGGATTTCGTGCAGGGTCAGCAGACCTCGGGCGCCTCGTCCATCTCCCAGTGGGCGGCGGTGGCGGCCCTGGAGGGCACGCAGGCGCATCTCGGCGAGTTCCGCAAGGCCTTCCACACCCGCCGCGACCTCGTGGTGTCGATGCTGAACCAGACCAAGGGCCTGAAGTGCCCGACGCCCGAGGGCGCGTTCTACGTCTATCCGTCCTGCGCCGAGACCATCGGGCGCAAAACTCCGTCCGGCAAGACCATCGCGACCGACGAGGATTTCGTGGTCGAGCTGCTTCAGGCCGAGGGCGTCGCCGCCGTCCATGGCTCCGCCTTCGGCCTCGGCCCCAACCTGCGCATCTCCTACGCCACCTCGAACGCGGCGCTCGAGGAAGCCTGCACCCGCATCCAGCGCTTCTGCGGCTCGCTCACCTGACGGCATCGGCTGGACAGGCGTACGCCTTGCATCCTGAATGACGACCACGCCGCGGCCCTGAGCCGCGGCGTGGTCGTTCCCGTTTCGGAGGAAGCCCGCCCCATGCCGACCATCGCCATCCTCGCCGCAGGCGCCATGGGCAGCGCCCTCGCGGCCCGTCTCACCGAGAACGGCGCCACGGTGCTGACGGTCCTCGACGGACGGAGTTCCGCCACCCAATCGCGGGCGCGCGCCGCCGGCATGATCGGGACCGACCTCGTCGGCCTGATGGGTGCGGACCTCCTGCTCTCGATCGTACCCCCCGCCGAGGCCGAGCCGCTGGCCGAACAGCTCGCCCCGATCCTGGCCACCGCGACGCGCAAGCCGGTCTATGTCGATTGCAACGCGGTCAACGTTGTGACGGTCCGGCGGATCGCCGACCTGATCCGGCCGACCGGTGCGACCTTCCTCGATGCCGCGATCATCGGCCTGCCGCCGAAGCCCGGCACACGCGGTCCGCGCGTCCATGTGTCCGGTGATGCTCCGGAAACCGCGCGACCTCTACGCGACCTCGGTGTCGACCTCCGCGTCGTTGAGGGTGGGATCGGCGCCGCTTCGGCCCTGAAAATGTCCCTTGCGGGCATCAACAAGGGGCTCACCGCCCTCGCGTCCATCATGGTGCTCGCTGCCGATCGTGCCGGGGCCGGCGACGCCCTGCGGGCCGAACTCGCCGAGAACGAGCCGGAGCTCTTCGCTCGCTTCGCCCGCAATCTCCCCGATATGATCCCGAAGGCCCGACGCTGGGTCGCCGAGATGCACGAAATCGGCGCGTTCCTCGGCGACGATTCAGATGGCCGTCAGGTTTTCTCAGGTGCCGCAGGCCTTTACGCCCGGTTGTCGGACCCCTCGTCCGACAATGAGCGCGCGACCTTGCAGGCCTTCGCGACGGCGTGCGGATCGTCGCAGCCGGAATGACGCGGCTGTTCCCGGTTGCCGCCCTCGCTCCCGCCACCTACATCGGCGATCCCTGCTGCTGAGGCGCCCGACGGTTTCGCGAACCCTCTCGGGCTTGGCATGGCGGCGGGGTCTGTCGTGACGGGGCGATGCGGACCAGTTCTCTGCGGCGTTCCTGTGAGGCCTTGTGGGCCGGGTAGCGACAGGCGTGTCACGGACGCGGGGAACAGGAACCGCTGCCGTGGCGCAAGGCCCACATCGATAAAGCGCACCGAATTGAAACGCGCAGCCTGTTCGCCAGGATGGTGGTCGTTAACGCTCTTCGGCGAGTGTAGGAGTCGGTCGGGGAACCGGCCGGATGCCAACGCGTAGTTTCGGGCCTGACCACATGAGACGCCTCCTGACGGGTGGCATCAAGGCGATCCTCGCGGTCGCTGCGCTCTCCACCGCCGCCCACTGGACCTTGCGCCTGCAGCGCGAGCCTGCCTCTTCTGTCCGAGTTCCGGCGGATGCCGCTGATCCCCTCACCACCGGGTCGATCACATCGCGCTCCTCGGAAGGGACGGCCCGCGTTGAGGCAGCTCCCGACTTCGCCAGGACTCTTGATCAGCGTCGGCTGTCTGAGCTCTTCGCCGGCGCCGTCCCAGATCAGGGAAAGATTCAGAAAACGGTCATCAAGCACTGATCCCGCCAACAGACCGCGCGCGATCTCTGACCGCTCACGGGCTGCTGATATGGGAGGCCCCTAGGCGGCAAGCCGTCGAACGCCGTGATTCCATTGTTCGATCTCCTCGATGATCTTGGCACTGAAAGCATCGAGCTCGCCCGGGTTACGGCTCGTGACGATGCCTTGATCGGCAACCACCGGCGGATCTTGCCGCTCCGCGCCGGCGTTGACGACGTCCGTGCTGATCGACGCGAATGAGGTCATCCGACGACCCTTCGCCGCCCCGACCTCGATGAGAAGCCAGGGCGCGTGACAGATGGCGGCCACGTCCCTGCCGGACTCCACAAAGCTTCAAACGACATCCAAAGCGCTTGGCTTAAGGCGCAACTTGTCTCGGTTGATCTGTCCGCCAGGAAGTATCAGCGCATCGTAGCCGTTCTGGTTTATAGTTTCGATGTTCTGATCGTAGCCGACGTTCTTTCTCCGGTCCGCCTTGTCCCGTCCACGAATAGATTCCGATCCACTCCGAGACTTTGGGGCAGCAATGTGAACAATCGCGCCGGCTTGATTCAGCTTGCTTTGCGGAACCGTCAGCTGTGTCTCTTCAAAGCCGGCGGTTGCGATGATCAAGACATTAGCCTGCCTGATATCAACCATTCAGAACTCTCCGGACCTGGGTGAGAATGTGGAACTGAACGGGTCCGATCGGATGCGGGTTTCCGGCGGAACCCCGCCCTGCTCGACCGTGTTGGTTCAGGCATCTCGCAGACAAAAACAGGAGGCTTCGCATGGCCAACCATGAAATGGCCAATCCCGGCCTGCCGATTCCCGAGCCTTTGCCGGGTGGGATTCCCGGTGATCTGCCCACCCCGCCTACGCCTGACGAAGAACCCGACATCGGACCGACCGGTCCTCGAACGCCGTATCCGGTTAACGATCCCGGGATTGGCGAGCCGGCCGGCCCGGGCTCCGAGCCGGATTATCTGCCGGGCGGCCCGACCGACCCCGGCGTCAGGATGTGATCCTCGTCAGTGATCCCCGTGTGAAGCGCGCACATCGCGCGGTGCGCTGAGAATTTCGGAGAGGCTCGTCGCAACGTGACGGGCCTCTTCGTCCGTCAGGCGCAGCTGAAAGGGGGGTAGGGCACCCGCTTGCAACGCTACGACAGCTTGGCCCTGTTCGTCAGTCCCGACTTCGATGGCTGACGATGTGACATCGAGCATTGCGATGTCTTCGTCGCTCAGGTCATCCGGAAGATCTCCGTCATCAGGCTCGTCGATGGCGGTCAAAAGTTGGCCCACTGCGCGGACGAGCGCGCGCGCGGCACGCGCGTCCATAACGACCGCTGTCGCTTGATCGTCCTTCTGGAATGAAAGCTGAATGTTCGCCCCTTCGAGGGAAACTGAGATGCCCGCCATGAATCGCCTAACTGCCTGCTCGGGAACTTTTATATGCGGTCGGGGGGGCAATTAACACAGGGGCTGCGCCCCCGCCCGCCCCGCCAGCGTGCTCTTAGGTCGGATCGAATGCCTTGTTGCGGCCGCATGATCGGACTACATGAGTTGTAGCGGGTATCGGTGAGCTGAGATCTTGTACCGTCAAGCGTCTCACGTCCTGCTGATTCCGTCAGGCCTACCGAAGAGGATCCGCTGCTTGCGTCGAGTAGACGCAGGCTGTTGATCGACGAACGATACGAGGATCTATTTCGTGAATACCGGTACTGTAAAGTGGTTCAACGAGACCAAGGGCTACGGCTTCATTCAGCCTGACGACGGCGGCAAGGATGTGTTCGTTCACATCTCCGCAGTCGAGCGCGCTGGCATGCGCAATCTGATCGAAGGTCAGAAGATCTCCTACGAGATTCAGACCGACAAGCGCAGCGGCAAGGACTCGGCTGGTAACCTCCAGGCGGCCTGACGCTCCCGGCGCCAGCCCTTGGGCTGGCGTCACCCTCCAGGGCCTCTGACGAGGCTTCCGCTGCCGATGGTCATGACGGTTCCCCACAGGATTTGTGGCGTGAATCGGATCAGACTTCGGTAAAACTTTAGCACCAACGACGTACCAAGCTCGTTTTGGGCTGAAACGTCCGAGATACGGCAAGCAAAACCTGCACGTTTTTGAAAGCACACAAGAAAAATATGTTGTTTGAATACACCCGGCGCCGCGGCGCCCGTTCGCCCGTTACTGATGCGGCGACCTTCAAGGTGGATCGTCTGAAGCAGTCGATGGCACATGAAGCTAAGACCATTGATCTCAGCCACCTTATCGATACATCTTACAACTACCATTCGGCACGCGAATTGCGTTGGCATCTTGCTGAGCGCTTTGGTATGGCGCCTGAAGCTATCGCGTTGCGCGAGCATCACTGATGAAAGTAGCCACCAAGTTCCGTTTGGAGGCGTGATCGGCGCTTCAGTCCTGGAAAGTCAAACGAAGTGACGTCGAGCCCGGCACCATGGTGTCGGGCTTTGCTGTTTGGCATCCGAGAGGGGGTGTCGGGATCGGATCAGAGCTGACCCATGGCTGCCACGACGCCATCTCGAAGGCCGCGCGACACCGCGACGAGCTCGCCATGGACGGGGTCCGGACGATTGTAGGTCGTGGGATGCCCCTTGAGATCGCAGACGGTTCCCCCTGCTTCGCGGAGGATCAGGTCGGCCCCGGCGAGATCCCAATCTCGGGCATTGGGAGAAACCAAGCCGACATCGATGGAACCTTCAGCGACCCGAACGACCCTCAGAGCCAGGGACGGAACGCGTTCCACAGCGACGAGGTCGGCTCGGGTCCCTGCCGAGCCGGCGCCGCGTGCCAGCCGATCCATCATCGGTTTCGGGCCGGTCACCCGGGCACCCTCGACAGCGGCATGGTCTGAGGCTGCGATGGTCTGGCCGTTCCGCGTCGCCCCCAACCCCGCGGCCGCCTCGTAGAAGGTGTCCGTTACGGGGGCATGCACGAAACCGAGGACCGGCTGCCCGCCCGACAGCAGGGCCACGGCGATGGACCAGTCCGGGTGTCCCGACATGAATGCTCGCGTTCCGTCGATCGGGTCGACGATCCAGACAAGATCGGCTTCAAGCCGGACGGGATTGTCGCTGGTTTCCTCTGAAAGCCACGCCGCCCGGGGTAGCATCGCGCTGAGCCGTACCTTCAGGAACGTGTCAACGGCCACGTCGGCCTCCGTAACCGGGGAGCCGCCGGATTTGGACCAGACACGTGCGCCCGTCTGTCCCCCGGCTTTGTAGAACGGCAGGGCGAGGGCTGCCGCCTCCCGGATCGTAGCGCGCAAGGCGGGGAGGAGGGCATGCACGGCGTCTGAGGCGATCGGGTGGGACATGCGTCTCCGGATAGGTAATGGGAATTGGGCTTGGCGCCGAGGCCCGTTCGCTCGTCATTCGCATGTGCCGGGAAGCGCCTCGCCTGTTCTAAGGTGCTGAGCGGATTGTCACAAGCGGAGCTCCGCAGATCTCGATACGCACGAATGTCGCCGAACCCGGCAAGGAAACGTTGAGCATTCTGGCTGCTTCACCCTTGTCCATACTCGCTTAACGCTCACTCTTAAGGCGGTCTGAGGAGGTTAGACGCAATTCTGCTTGTCATAGACGGGTGGCCCACAGAGGTTACCGGGACCAACAGGGTGTACGAGCCATGAAGACTTTCGCGAACATGAATGGGATGTCCCCGGCGGGCTCCTTTGACGAGCTTTTTGCCGCATTCGCTGCATCCGATCTGCCGGTGATCACGCACAGCGGAGCGCGTCGCCCGGCCGGTATCGCTCTAGCCTTCGCTGAGGATGATTCGGATGCCTGCGGCGAGGATCGTTTTGACCTCTTGCTCGTCGACGCTGCCGGCGGAGTGGTGACCCGGCTCGGGCCCTTCTGTGAGAATGAGGTGGTGGCGCACTGGCGGGACTTCGCAGCCAAGTCCGGATTGCCGCGTATGATCGTCAAAGAGGATGGCGAACTGGCGAGTGTGTCGAACCAGATCGGTCCGGTTGCTCTCGGTCGGACCCGCACTCGTCGCCGTCACGGTCTGCTAAACGGTCGCCGCCCGCGCTTCCTCGTCAGGCGCAAGACCGGTGCTCTTCCGGTCCGCCCCCTGATCCATCGCGGTGAGAGCGAAATCATCTCCGGCGCCCGCTGCTGATCAACCTCTCAGATTGAATCGGCGTCAGCCGACAATCTGCTTCAAAGCAGCATCTGCCGCGAGACCAAGAAACAGGATCAGACCCGCCTGTCGATTTGATCGGAACAGCATGAGCGCCCCGCGTCCGTCGCGCGTGTCGAGGCGCAGCACCTGCGAACCGAGATGAGCAGCGAACAGGATGACGCCGAGGAGACCAACGGCACCAGCACCAACCAGGAGTGCAGCTGCTGCGATGAAGCCGACGCTGGCTCCATAGCAAAGCCCGATCGCCCCCCGCATCCGACGGCCGAAGAAGCGTGCCGACGAGCGGATTCCGGCGATCTCGTCGTCCTCGATATCCTGGACCGCGTAGATCGTATCGTAGCCGATCACCCAGGCGATGGTGCCGGCGTAGAGCAGCAGGGCAGGCGCATTGAGCTGCCCGAACACCGCCACCCACCCCATCAGTGCGCCCCAGGCGAAGGCGAGACCGAGAACCGCCTGCGGCACCGGCATGATCCGTTTCATGAACGGATAGATGGCGACGGGTATCAGGGAAGCGATTCCGACGGCGATTGCCACAGCATTGAATTGCAGCAGGACGGCAAGGCCGACCAAGGACTGGACCACGAGGAACAGCGCGGCGTGGCGCGCCCGGATCTGGCCCGAAGGAAGCGGACGGGAGCGAGTCCGCTCCACCTGCGCATCAAGATCGCGGTCGGCGATGTCATTGTAGGTCGAACCGGCGCCGCGCATGGCTACCGACCCGATGAAGAACAGCACCAGGTGGAGAGGGCTGGGAGCGGCTGCCCCGCTCGCGATGGCTGCGAGCGCGGACGACCACAAGCACGGTAGCAACAGCAGCCACCAGCCAATCGGCCGATCGATCCGGGCAAGCCGGAGGTAAGGGCGTGCCCGCTGCGGCGCCACCCGGTCGACCCAATGGCCGGCTACGGCGTCGGCGACGCGGTGGTCCGCCCCGTGGGAGCCCGCATCGGTCATCGGCCCGCTCGGTGCCTGCAAGTCGACGCGACCAGGCCTGTCAACGAATGCGATGGCACCGGGTCAGAGGGCGCCCTGCGGCATCTTCAAGCTTCCGGTCAGCCCCGGACCGCCGAGCAAACCGCCGCCGCCACCACCGTTCTGGGCTTGTGCCCGGGCCTGAGCCTCCATCTTAGCGGCCTTGGCGGCGACGCCGCAGACCTGCGTCCGGATGCCGGACACCTTGGTATGATCGGCCTTGAAGCCCTCGGCGAAGGAGTCCGGGATCGAGCACCACTCCTTGTTGGCGGTGATCCACTTCAACCCGGCGACGCCGTTGGCCTGGAGCTTCCCGAAGAGCGTGCAGGCTTCGGCGGGCGTCATCTTCTTCTTCGAGTTCGAAGCGGCGTTCGCCTTGCCGATGAGGTCCTTTCGGGCCTGAAGCGTCTGCTGGATTTCGCCGCATTCGGCAGCCTGTGCGAAAGCCTGCCCGCTGAACAGGACCGCACCGGCGACAGCAGCGGCGGCGATGGTTTTGAACGACATGATTCGAAATCCCTTCTCCCACCACGCGTGGATCCGGCTGGCTCAGCCCAGTCGCCGGCTGCGGAATGGCCTGTTTCGCGTTGGGACGCGCCTGCTTCTGAGCGCACTCCGTTCTTCACATTGTTTCGGCATAGGAATGTGGCGTCTTTCAAGCTGCAAACGCTACACCCGGATCGAATGTGGATTCGCGGCGCAATGTTTCGGCGTGTTGCGGATCAGCATCAGGGCGGCCCGGTTGAGCCTGAGCCGTTGACAGCTGAAACACCCCACGCGACCACACCGGTCATGGCCGCTTATGACTTCACCGCACCGCGTCTCTATGTCGAAGCCCAACTCTTGCCCGGGGCCACGCTCCCGTTGGACCGGGCGCAGGCCAACTATCTCCTGAATGTCCTGCGGCGAGGACCGACGGATCCGGTGCTGTTGTTCAATGGGCGGGACGGCGAGTGGAGTGCCGAGATCGCGCCGACCGGCCGCAAGAGCGCTGACCTGATCGTGCGAGAGCGCACACGCCAACAGCCGGAGCGTGCAGACCTGCACTACCTTTTTGCCCCCCTGAAGACGGCACGTCTCGACTACATGGCCCAGAAAGCGGTCGAGATGGGAGTTGGAACGCTCAGGCCGGTTCTGACTCGCTACACCCAAAACGAGCGGCTCAATATCGATCGCTTGCGCTCCAACACGATCGAAGCCGCCGAACAATGCGGCATCCTCGAGATCCCTGTCATCCAGGACGTCGCCAAGCTTCCTGCTGCGCTTGCCGACCTCAACCCTTTGCGTCTGTTGGTGTTCTGCGACGAGGACGCCTCGGTGTCAGATCCAATTCTCGCGCTGCGTCAGGTGGCCAATCCTGCCGCGCCGCCGCCCCTCGCAGTATTGGTCGGCCCGGAGGGCGGCTTCGCACCCGAGGAGCGCGCCCTTATCCTGGAGCGTCCGAATACGGTGGCATTATCGCTCGGTCCTCGCATTCTGAGGGCCGACACAGCAGCTGTGGCGGTGCTCTCGCTCGTCCAGTCGGTCCTCGGTGACGCACGCTGAGGCAGTCTGGTCGCGCGTTGTTCGCCGGGGTCCCCTGGCCTATGAGGCGAGTTGACCAGATAGAGGCCACGCTGCTGCGGTCCGGCGCGCCTCTCCCTTGAACGACCTTCTGAAGAGGCTGCGCATGGCGCGCGATACGTCCGATACGACGCCCCTGACCACGCGTGACGAACTCATCGCTTGGTTTGCCGAGGGCGAGAAGCCGCGGGATCGCTTCGCCATCGGCACGGAGCACGAGAAGGTCCCCTTCTATCGCGACGGTAATCGTCCGGTTCCCTACGAAGGGCCAAACGGCATTCATGCGCTGTTGCAGGGGGTCGCGCAGGAAACCGGCTGGGAGGCGATCGAGGATGCTGGGCATCTGATCGGCCTTGCGGGTGCGGAGGGGGGAGCGATCTCCCTGGAGCCGGGCGGACAGTTCGAATTGTCTGGTGCCCCGCTCCCGGATGTCCATGCGACTGCCGCCGAACTGCAGGCGCATTTGGATGCCACTTCCCGGGTGGCCGACGGCCTCGGCATCGGATTCCTCGATCTCGGGATGAGTCCCAAGTGGACACGGGAGGAAACCCCTGTGATGCCGAAGAGCCGCTACAAGATCATGGCGTCGTATATGCCGAAGGTCGGCAGCCTCGGTCTCGACATGATGCTGCGGACCGCCACCGTACAGGTGAATCTCGATTTCGCCTCCGAGGCCGATATGGTGGCCAAGATGCGCGTGGCGCTGGCTCTTCAACCCGTGGCGACGGCGCTCTTCGCCAATTCCCCGTTCACCGATGGACGTCCGAACGGATATCTTTCGCGGCGGTCGGAGATCTGGCGCGATACCGATGGCGATCGGACCGGCATGCTGCCGCGCGCTTTCGAGGCAGGGTTCGGATACGAATCCTACGTCGATTGGCTCCTCGACATGCCGATGTATTTCGTCAAGCGTGGTGAGACCTACCACGACGTGTCCGGCGCCTCGTTCCGCGACCTGATGGCTGGCCGTCTGGCTACCCTGCCGGGTGAGCGCGCAACGGTGTCGGACTGGGCCAACCATGCCTCGACCGCCTTTCCGGAGGTCCGCCTCAAGCGCTTCATCGAAATGCGGGGTGCCGATGTCGGTGGACCCGCGATGATTGCCGCACAGGCCGCTTTCTGGGTCGGGTTGCTCTACGATGAAGCGGCGCTGGCAGCTGCCTGGGATATCGTCAAGGACTGGTCCGCCAGCGATCGAGAATGCCTGCGCGCGACGGTGCCGCGTCTCGGGCTCGCCGCCCGCATCGTCGGTCGCCCTCTTGGGGCTGTCGCTGCCGAAGCGCTGACGATCGCTCGAGCCGGGCTTGTCGCCCGTGCTCGAAAGGATGGTCACGGGCGGGACGAATCCCACTTTCTGCAGCCACTCGAAGCAATCGTCGCTGCTGGACGGTCGCTCGCTGAGGATCGCCTTGCGGATTACGAGGGGCCTTGGCAGCGTTCGGTTGAGCCAGCTTTCACCCAGTGCATCTTCTGACTGTCTCGGGACCGGATCGTGGGCCCCATCTCCGCCGGAATGTAGGAGGGAACACGCACCGGCTCGCTTCACTGATCCTGAGGGGGATGAATCGCCGAACCCTCCGTTCACTTGAGCGATTTTTCACCTTTGGAGGCCGCACGTATTATGACCGTGGCTATGTCGGCGCTGGATATGGGGCGTACGGCCACAGCGGACCGTGCTACGCTTATGACTATGGATACCCGGCTTACGGTCACTGATTTTAAGATCCGGACACGTCAGAACCTCAGCCTAACTCCGAGGTTCCGGTGGGTAGTCGTTCCTGTTTGCCGGGGTTTTGCTATGCTTAAGCGATCCGCTCGGAATTCGGCATATGAGCGGGTTCGGGGATGCGGATGGCGGATGATTCAACCCTGTGCCTTGATCTCAGCGGCCTGAAATGCCCCCTGCCCACGCTTCGCACCCGAAAGGCGCTGCGGAGGCTCTCGCCAGGCACCATTCTCGTTGTAACCTGTACTGATCCGATGTCGGCGATCGATATCCCGCATCTGGTCCGCCAAGAGGGCGACATCCTCTTGAGCCAGGATGCGACGGCCACCCATGTGTCATTCACAATCCGCAGAAGCGCGACGGAAATCACGCTGGGCTTGCCTCAATGATGCGCCAAGCTCCTGCTAGGCCCCGAAACATCCGATCGCCCTGACCGCGGTGATCTGAACGGGGAGAGCAGAATGGCGCCGAATATCCGCGGCACCCGGATTGTGCACGACGGCTGGAGCCGGTTCCTCGTCGCAGAGGTAACGATGGGCGATGGTACCCGCCTCGCGCGCGAGATCGAGGATCATGGACGCGCCGCCGCGGTCCTCCCCTATGACCCACTTCGCCGCGTCGCACTGCTGGTCGAGCAATTTCGTGCCCCTGCCTTCTACGCTGCCGGCGCGACATCCGTTCTTGAGGTCCCTGCCGGCCTCCTCGATGAGGCCGAAGCGGACGATGGCGCGCGACGCGAAGCCTTCGAGGAGACCGGCGTACGTCTCGGAAAGCTGGAATTCGTTACCTGCGCCTGGAGCATGCCAGGAATATCGACCGAGCAGATCGATCTGTTTCTGGGGGCTTACGACGCTGTCGATCGTGTTGGCCCAGGAGGCGGACTCGCCGGGGAGCACGAGGACATCACTGTCCGAGAATTGGCACTGAACGAGCTTGCCGCCATGACCGACCGAGGTGAGATCACCGATCTTAAGACCATGACGTTGATCCTCTCCCTCCGACTACGTCATCCGGATCTGTTTATCTCCGACAAGGTCGTTTCCTGAAAATTCCCGGTGTCTGAACCTGGATCAGGGTGTATCGCGTGCACCGCTTGGTGTGGAAGCTGTCGTGGCTCTTTGAGGGTTGTGTCTGACGAAAAACCTCCGAAGCACCAATCCCACCAGGCGCCAGGATCGGACGAAATATCGACGGAACAGACGGTGTGGTGCGTTCAGGAAGCGGAAAAGCCACTCGAGGCCGGCACGTTGAAGAATCACGGGTGCGCGAGGGACCAAACCGGCCGCGACGTTTAAAGCTTCTCCTACGGCGAGCACCACTGGGCCGCCGAGGGCTTCACCTTGGCGATCGACCCAGATTTCGGATCGGGGAGCGCCAACCCCGAACACCAGCAGCGTCGTACCATGCGCGCGCACTGCCGCCGCGAGTTGTGTCCCGTAGGCTTCGTCGGCCTCGAATCCGTAAGGAGGGACCGTGACGGCGATGGCGTGGCGCGGAAGGCCCTTCGCAAGAAGACGCTCCGTCAGGCGCGTGCCGACGCTGTCCGATGCACAGATAAGGAAGATCCGTTGGCCGGCCGGCCATGGCTCGGCGAAGGCTGCCTCCACGAGGTCATGTCCAGTGACCCTTCGAGCCGTTGTCGCACCGGAGAGCCGTGCTAGCCAGACCAGCGGCATTCCGTCGAGCGTTCTTGCAACGGCCCGATCATAGGCTTTCCTGAATGCTGCGTTTTCGGAATGCGTAACGATGTGATCGAGGTTTGCCGTCACGATCAAGCGCGGCCCCGTGAGAGATTGGTCGCGGGCGACAGAGAGGATTTCGACGGCCGATCCGGGCGTGAACGTGATGTCGAACAGGCGAACACGCCTGTCGTCGCCTGAGCAACTCCCCTGATTTCTCCTGCCGTCGCTGTTGGTCAAAAGATGCCCTGCCCATCTAAATGGTCGGTTTGATCCACCCCGCGTAGAACAACTCCGTTCACTACCTCATGGTGCGATCCAACGCGCCAACCTCCCCATGGCTTGGTGGCGCGGACGAGCACACTCACGGACGTTCTCACGCATCAACGGCGCGGAAGCTGCGCGCACCTGACATCGATTTTTGCGTAACCGGCCAAGCCAAACGCCGGTCGCGCCGTGCCCCGAACAGCAGAGCCAGACCTGAGCCAACAGCAAGTCCGACCAGCAGGGCAAACGGCAGGACCACCTTCGGCGAAGGAGGCCAAGTGCGGCTGCGTGGAGGCGTCGCCGACGAAATAACCCGTACATTCGAACTGTTGAGGCGCTCTTGCTCACTGGTCTCGCGCGAGCGGCGCAGGAAGGCTTCGTAAATCGACCGGCGGGCATCCAGTTCGCGCTCAAGCTCGCGCAAACCCACGTTGGCCCGATCGTTCCCGGCGGTTTCCACCTTGGCCCTCTCGAGACTCCGTCGAACCGCGCCTTCGTTGGCGGCGGCGCGATCATGCTCCTTCTGTGACGTATCGATGATCCGCTCCTTCTCACGTTGGATCAGTCGCTGAAGATCACGCTGTTGCGCGTACTGATCAGCCATGGCCGGATGGCGATCGCCCAGCCGCGCTGCGAGTTCGGCCGTACTCCGCGAAAGGGTGGCGTATTGCTGCCTTAGGTTCTGCATCTCTGTCGACTGCAGCATTTCCGGAAGGGCTGTGCCAGCTTCCCCCGTCCGCATTCGCCGGGCCTGATCCAGCCGAGACTTGGCGTCTGCCAACCTGAGAGTTGCGGCTACAAGCTGCTGGTTGAGATCGCTGAGCTGCTGATCACTCAGTAACCGTCCGCTCGATGTTACGAGCTTGTTCGTCTCGCGATATTGCAGAACCTTGCGCTCTGCCTCCTCGACCGCTTGGCGCAAAGCCGTTAAACGGCTCGTCAGTGCTTCCGAAGCTCTGCGCGCAACATCGGTGCGAGCCGAAGCTTCCTCGGCGAAATAAGCATCCGCAATCCCGTTGGCGATCCGCGCAGATTTTTCCGGATCCCGGGTCTGCACGTAGACATCGATCACGAAAGTCCTCTCGGCGCGGCGAACGCCCAGCTTGAGGCGCAGGTTGTCCAGCGCGAGATTAACAGGGGCTCGGCTCGCCGGCGGCGTTTCCATGCCGAGGATCGCTTTCACCCGGATCATCAGAGGGTTGGTCGAGGCAGGCGAAACGAATTCCTCGTCCTGCGTCAGATCAAGGTTCTCGATGACCCGGCGTAACACATTGTCCGATTGAATGACGCGAGTCTGGCTCTCGGCAATCGACACGCCGCTGTCGGCTTGCGGCTGGCGATTGCTGAGGTCGTTCGCAATAACCGGCAGGTCGGCCGGATCGACCAGGATTTGTGTGACGGCTGTATAGGTTGGTGTCATCGTATTCAGCAAGGCCACGGCGATGATCACCGTCATGAGTCCGCTCAGCAGGATCAAGATTTTCCCGCGCCAGAGGCGCCGCAGCGCCAGACGGCCATCGAAGCTGCTCTTTGGTGTTGTCTCGACGATCACCGGCTCCCCGCGAACCTGGCTTCCGAAGTCGAACATCTGTTCCGTCTCCCGACTTGGCCGCTCCTGAAGCGCAAAGTCCGACCTGCCGTTCAAACTGCATTCGTCCCATTTCCGATCGGTGCCGTTCCGGAATGAGACGATCGCGACGCGAGAAACGACGAACACCCGAGGTTCCGCAGATCGCATGCCACAAGGAGCCCTACTATCGACGGAACACCCGAACCATTCTGAATCATCGTTTCCCAAAGATGGTTGATTTTAGCGGACCAAGCTTGATGAAGAAAAATCCTACGGCGTGTTGTCGCTTATGGCCGCGGTATAACTTAAGCCTAGTGCCTGTGTACAAAGTGTTGCCTCATGTCAGACCCTTTCTGCCGTGCTGAATGAGCGCGTCTCTGGCATTCTGATAGGCGGTGGCTCCCTGTTTGAGGAAGGCTGAGAAGTGAACCGCGTCCTGGGCGGCAAGGCCGTTCCAGCTCGCGACGTTCGCACGCGATATCGATGGGACGGCAGCAAAGTCTTTGGAGCTGATCCAGCTCAGAATCGCCGAGGCAGCTTTTTCGGGTTGAGTTGTGTCGATCAGAAGGCCGGAACGTCCCAACACCTCGGAGAAGACGGGTCCCGAGGGTGCGGCGATCGGCAGGCCACCGTGCTGTACTTCGAGCAATGGCAGTCCGAGCCCCTCTGCTTTTGAGGTCGAGAGAAGCAGGTGGCATTGAGCCGCCACGCGCCGGACCTCGGCGTCGTCGCAGTATCCATGTAACGTGAGGAATGGCGGTCGCGCTCCCAGGAAGGCATGGTCCCCCCACCCGACCCGGCCGACCACGTGGAGTTCGGCTGGTATGCCGGATGCATTCAGCGCCGCCGTGATGGCGATGGCCGCGGGGTAATCCTTGCGCGGTTCGATCGTGCCGATCGCAAGAATCCTAATCGGGGAGCCGGCTTCATAGGGTGGCCGCGCGAACAGGTCGCTCAACCCGAAGACGTCGTGAACGGGAGGTCTCAGGAGGGCGACCAGGGCTCGGCGCGAGCAGACCGCTCGTACCGCTTCGCCCGTGGTCCGTGAATTGACCAGGAAGGTGCGTCCGAACCGCAGGGCGAACGCGAAGCTCGGTGCCATGTAGAGCCGGCTTTTCCAGCTTAGATCCTCGGGTCGGGTGAGCAGGAAGGTGTCGTGGACATAGGTGATGCAGCGCTGCCGGTGCAGCGCGACGAAGGGGCTTGGCGGGAAACCTGGGAAGATGAACAGCGCGGAGCGGTCGCGAAGCATCCGGATCGGAAATCCGAGTTGCTGGGCGGCGATCATCCCGGCCAGGCCGGTGGAGCGGATCAATGTGACGGGATGTGGCTGCAGCGTCTCTGGACGGAACAGGTCGATGGCGACGCGCTCGATGCCGGTCACGTGCCCACGGAGATGCGTGTGATCCACGTAAATCCGGCATGCTGGATCGTCCATTGGCGGTGCGTCCAACGGCGGAGTCATCGTGACGCCGGCCTGGATCCGCGATGGTCGAGGGCCATGCGCAGAATCGCCGCGATATAGAGGACCCAGCGTAGCCAGAGCGGCATCTCGCGTCCCAGCACAGCCTGTTTCATGCGTCGCACGAACCGAACGAGTGGGGATGAGAGCGCCGGGATCGTCCCCACCCGCCCCATCGCAGGGGTCTCGGCCATTGCGAACTGCGATAGCGTTTGAAGGGTAAACGGAAGACGCGCTGCGCCAGCCGAAGGCGGCAGGATATGACGCGCGACAAGGATGTCGTTCAATCGCATAGCTGCCGCGGCGTGGCTGTTTCGGCTTTCCAGGGCGATGCGTCCGAGGAACCCGAGTTGCCGGCGCGCCGGTACATCGGCGATCAGATCGCGGAGCGCGGCTTCCAAGGCGATGGGTGCCACCGGAGCCAGACGTCCGGATATGCGGTCGATCACGGCCGTCGCGAGGCCGGTCGCATCGTAGCTGACTGTCGGAGTGCCACAGAGACCGGCTTCGACGGCCGTCTGCCCGAAGGTCTCCTGCCGGCTCGCGGTGATGTAGAGGTCGCACGCCCCGTACCAGCGCGCCAGCACCGTCTCTTCGCTGATCGGGCCGGCCACGATGAGGTTCGGAATGTCGAGAGATGCCGGGTCGTCGAGGCGGCCGACGGCGACGAAGCTGAGCCCCGGCCGTGCGATCCGTCGCAGGAGCGCGGCGAGTTCGGAGGTTCCCTTGCCGGGCGCATCGGCGATGGCGGCTGCGAACATCACCAGCACGTTCTCGAGCGGCAGCCTGAGCTGGCGGCGGAGATTTTGGCGATCCTGCGGCCGGAAAACGCCGGTCGGGAAGGCGAGATCGATCCGTGCGATCGGTGTGGTCTCCGGGGCGAGGTCACGGGCGGCCGCCTCGGTCCAGTCCGAGGCGGCGAGGAGGAGGGGCGCTGAGGCTTCGGCGAGGATCGCGTGTTTCTCGGCATAGACCCCGGCGATCCGGCTCCGCGCCAGTTGCGGATAGGCGGTGGGGGAGGGACAGCGAGCATCGCAACCCTCCGGAAGGATGGGGCAGCCGGAGGGCGAGGCGCATCGCCCTGAGAGCGGAAACAGGTCGTGGAGCACGAGAGCGACCGGGATTCGCTGTCCCAGGCGGCGCAGGATCGTGGTGCGCCGGGTCGCGCCGTGGAGGTTGCCGGCCAGGATCAGATCGTAGCCGCCCGTGAGCAGCCGGCGCTCCGTGTTGGGGAAGGCCTCGACCCATTCCGCGGCAGCGGGAGGCGATTCCGCCGTCAGTTGGTGGTCGCTGACACGGTGACCTGCGAGGGCGAGCGCGTCGGCGAGGCGCCTGTGGGCGATGCCGGCTCCGCCGCTATAGCCCTGGTCGGTCAGGATCGCCACGGAGAGGCCAGGCGCCATCGGTGGCGGAACATGGTCCGGTTCGCATTGCAACAGGACCGGGCGGCCGATGCGGTCGAAGCGGGCGCCGTGGCGGACCAGATGGGGCCAGAGCGCCACGACGGGGTCGGGGGCGGCCGGTTCGAGGCCGCCGGCGCGGTGGACCAGAGTTCGGGAGAGCAGGACCTCGCCGCCGCGGAAGGGCGCCAGGGGGCCTTCCGGAGGATTGGGGTCGGTGAGGGGGCCGGGTGCCGCCGCGAGGGCATCGAGCCCGAGGGGGGCTTCGTCGAAGACGATCCGCAGACCGGCGACCACGTCGGCGCCGGTCAGGGCGAAGTGCAGGCCCAGGGCGAGCAGGGCGCCCGGCGCCAGCAGGTCACCGGGACGGAGCAGCAGCAGGGCTTCGGCAGAGGCCTCGGATACGAGGCCCGGCAGCCGCGCCGCCGCCTCGTCCGGCGAGACCACGTCGTGGCACCAGTCCGGATAATCCTGAGCGTTGACAGAGGCTTGGGTGGCGAGCCAAGCGGGGCCGGCAGCTTGGCCGAGGGTGATGATGCGAAGGCGCGGCCACGGGCGGCCGTCCGGCAGGGGAACACGATCGGCAGGCTGCGACGTCCGGAACGGCCAGTCCGCAACCCCGTGAGCGGCCGGCCCGAAGCGAGCGGCAGCGGCGTCCAGGTCGGTCTTCGCGACCGCGTTGTCAGGCCGTCCGGTCACGCTGCGTCGATCATCCATCCGGTCCCACGGCATCTTTGCGGGCCAAACCGAGGATGTGCGGGAACCCTGAATCTTCCGTGAGCGCGCCTCGGTATACACCAGGGTCGCGTCGCGGTCGCGGGAGAAAGGGCCGCGTCGGCGGTGACACGCACCTCGCCATACACAATACCATCCGGCTGCGTGCCGCAGTCTGACGCAAAAACCCTCATCGACCCGCAACAGGAATTGACGGACCCGGCGCGGGGGACGGCTGCGATGGCAGGGTCGAATCGGTCCGTTGGTTCGGCTGTCGGCCCAGCGTCGCCGAATCGGATTGTCGACAGGTTTGAGTGGCAAGATATCGGCGTGGAAATCCTGCGGCGCGAACGGGTCACCCTTTCGCCCTTACGATGTCCATGCCGATCGTCGTTGCCCGGGACACGGTGTCCGGACCCCGCACCGCGGTGCCGAGGTCGGTGCCAAGGCTTCGGGTTCCGCGAGGTCGCCGATGCAGGGTCTTCGCCCGGGCTCGGCCGGGCGACGATCCTGGGTTGGGCGGACGGGCGGGTGCGGGCGCCGACGAGGGCGCCCGCGTCCTCAGCGATGTGCGAGGTGGGCGACGAGACGCTCGGCGGCGGGGCCGGAGGAGGCCGGGTTCTGGCCGGTGATGAGCAGGCCGTCCGTCACGACGAAGGGGCTCCAATCGGCCCCCTTGGCGTAGAGGCCTCCGTTCCGCTTGAGCTCGTCTTCGACCAGGAACGGAACCACCTGGGTGAGGCCGACGGCCTCCTCCTCGGTGTTCGTGAAGCCGGTGACGGTCCGGCCTTCGACGAGGGGCTTCCCGTCGGGACCCTTGGCGTGGCGCAGGACGCCGGGTGCGTGACAGACCAGGGCCACGGGTTTGCCGGCCCCGAGCGTCGTCTCGATCAGCCCGATCGAGGCGGGGTCCTCGGCGAGGTCCCAGAGGGGCCCGTGACCGCCGGGATAGAAGACGGCGTCGAAGCCCTCGTGGCCGACGGCATCGAGCCGGCCCGTCTCGGCCAGCACCGCCATGGCCGCCGCGTCGGCTTCGAATCGCCGCGTCGTGTCGGTCTGGAAGCTCGGCTCGGCGCTCTTCGGATCGAGCGGCGGGCGGCCGCCCTCGGGCGACACCAGGACGATCTCCGCCCCCGCATCCTTGAACACGTAATAGGGGGCCGCGAGTTCCTCCAGCCAGAAGCCGGTCTTCCGACCCGTGTCGCCGAGGCGGTCGTGTGAGGTCAGGACCATCAGGATCTTCATCGTCGTTCTCCGGGTCTTTCGCTTGGGTGAGAAGAAGGTTTTCGATACCGGGTCGGTCGCCGGGTCGACGGACTTCGCCGGGTTCGGGAGGGCTGAGCGGCGTATCGTGCGTTTGCGATGCGTCCCGCGTCTGGATCTCGCGTCAGCGCCATTTGTCGGGGGCAGGATTCTCGGTTCGCGCCGCCCACCTCCTCGAACCAGGTCCTGCGGAGTTCAGTAGACCGGTCGTCTTTTTCCTGGGCCTGGGAATGGGGGTGTCCTCGATCTCGTTGCAACGCGATGGCTCAGGGCGAGGCAAGGCCGAGGATGCGTCGGGTCGTCCCCATGGCAGCCCCGAACGGTGCGTCGGTCCGAACGATCTTGGCCATCAGGCTCGCACCGAGCCAGACGTGGTACAGATCCTCGGCGGTCGTATGCGGTTCGCTCTCGACCGTGAGCGAGCCTTCCGCCACGCCTGCCGCGATGGATTGCGACAGCCGTGCGATGATCGAGGCCGTGCCGTCCTTCAGGGCGAGGCGCATCGGCTCGGACAGGTCCGAGACTTCTGCCGCAAGCTTCACCGCGAGGCACTTGCGCCGGTCGTCGATGCTCCCCTGTGTCGCCTGCCATTTCCGCCAATAGTTCATCAGGCGCTCGGCATGGTTCAGCCCCGGCTCCGCCAGTGTGATGTCGAGGTCGGCAAGATAGGTTTCGAAGTAGTCCGCCAGGAGGGCTTCGCCGAAAGCCTCCTTGGAGCCGAAGTAGTGGTAGAACGACCCCTTCGGCACGCCGGCCGAGGTCAGGATCTCGTTGAGCCCGACTCCGGAGAAGCCCTTCGCGCCGACGAGGCCATAGGCGGTGTCGAGGATCCCCCGACGGGTGTCGGTCTGTGCGGTGACGCGTCCCATGACCGTGAGATAGTCCGAATTAGACCGGTCGTCTAGTGGCGATTGGGTCTTTTTGTCGGGGACATCACCGGAGCGTATGCCCGACAATCCTGCGGCGTTCGGAGATCATCGCGGAACGTTTCATCGCGGGGGCCTGCTTCGACCACATCGTATCGGCAAGACCCGTTTCGATGTCTGAACAGGGCGGGCGATTGCCGGCTCGGGCTCGAGGTCGGAATGACCATCGGTTACCTCATCGTGCGGTTGCCTCATCGTGCGCAGCGCCTGATCCACGCTTCGTTCCCGAGCGGCATCCGGAGCCGAGGGCATCCCTTACGACGTCGCGCTGCGGCCTCGACCAACCGCGCGTTAGGGTGCGAGGCGACCGGTCGAGCTGACGCCCGCATCACGGACGATCTGAAGGCATCGACGGCGCTGCTCGGGATCGGCGATTCGGCAGTAGGCGTCGAGCAGTTCGAGGCATTCACGGCTGAGGGCGACGTCGTAGCCTTCGACCGGCATACCCGCTCCCAGCCCGCCAGAAACCGAACGTGGTACTGTGCTGAACGCGTCTGGCGAGATGCCGAGCTTCTCTGCAATCTGCTCCTGAAGCAGCCGTTTGCGGTTCGATGGAAGAAGTTGGCCTTCCGAACTTGCACCAGAAGAGGCGGACGAAGTGGCGTCGACGAGGTTCAGCTTACGGTCCACGTCCTGTCCCCAATCGTCTGCCCATGAGCTTGAGGCCTACATGCCACAGGCCAAAGTGTATGCAAACGCGTGGCGGTATCGTGTCGAGTGAGTGGGGAACACTTTATCCTGTGTTAACCAGCCGTAAAAATGCCTCATGATTCCGTGAACGGAGGAATTGACGCGGGTTGGAGGCGAGAGTGGGACGAGGTCAGTTGGGTGGCGCGAAGGTTTCGCAGATCGGACTGCAGGATGCGATCGACGCCACGGACGTGATCGGCCGTTGCGATTGGGATATTCCCAATGACCGTGCCTTTTCAGATCCGACCGTTGCCCTGCTGTTCGGCGTCGACCCCGCTTTGGCAAAAGTCGGGACTCCCCTCGCTCGGTTCATGAGCGGAATGCATTCTGAAGATCGCGATCCGACACATCGCCTGATCGAACGATGCGCCAAGGCTGGGCGCTCATATCTGGCGGAATACCGGGTTTGTTCGGCCGACGGAAATCTGCGCTGGGTCCTTGCACGCGGTCGATTCGCGCTCAGCCAAACCGGCGCTCCACTGCGAGGCAGCGGGATCCTGATCGACGTGACACAGAAGTGGTTTGACCAGGCAGATCACGCCTCGGCTGCGGTCCTGCATTCCGATCACCCTCTGGAACGCGCAGCCGAGCACTGCTTGGCTGCCCACAAGGCCATCAATGAATTGCCCCGGTCGGTTCTCCACCTGCTGAGCGACGCACTCCTGCTGGAAGTCGGCAGCCAACTGGCGAAGCTCGAGGGCGATCAGCGCCGTGCGCGCATGAACTGATCGACCGCTGGCGCTACCAGCGCCGAAAGCGATCGAAAACCTGTGCGGAATGGGTTGCGACGCACGAGAACAGGGCGCCGGCGCGTCCGAGGTCGGTCCTGCCACATCCGCTTTGCGAACTGCTCCGGCGGGCGGAAGTCTTGTTTGCAGACGGGACAACCGACCGGCCAGCGAGGGACCTCGATTCGGTGCTCGAAGGATCGCGCCCCGCTGCAACCGGCTCAAGGACCTCCGGGCTAATTCATTGCACCGCGACGTCGTTCGTCCGTGAGTTTGGAGAGCGCACGCCCAACCTCCAGCAGCAGCATATCGCTCATCCGGTGTAGGAGGGGCTCGGGATACTCATGAATCGCTTCACGGGCCGCAAGGCAATGCTCTGCCGCGCGTTCCAAGGGGTGCTGAGCCTGACAACTCGCATCAGTACCTCTCGCATGATCACCGAGGCGAGATTGTGTGATGTCGATCAGCACACCGCTACCACGCTGAGGCCGTCCTGCCTCGTCCAATGCGATGCGTCCACGATCCAGAATCCAGCGTACCACACCGTCGGCCGAGCAAACTCGGTACTCGAACGCGCAGCAAAGGCCCGTTTCGGTGCTCAGTTTGATCTCGCGAATAAACCGCTCGCGGTCCTCCGGATGAACGCCGGCGAGGAACGTACCGAGAGAGGTGCCCGCTGCGGTCTCAGCGGGGTTGATGTTGAAGACAAGTGCTACGAGGGCGTCGGCATAGACGCGATCATTCGGAACGTCATATTCCCAGCGTCCGATAATATCGGATGCGTCAAGCGCCTGTTGCAGCATGATTTGCGACACCAGGGTCTCACGCGTTTGAAATCGCCCCACTCGCATCTCCGTGGTCGGATACAATGTGATGTTGCAGCATAATAAGAAAAAAACTAGCGAAAGCTATCCTCATCAAAATCTCGATGCGACATAAAAAGCTGTATGGTATCCTCCATGAAAGCGTTCGAGATGCGGTTTTGGGTTGTGGTGGAGAAGCGCCATGGGCCGTAAGCTGAGCCCGGCTGAAGCCGATGCGTTTACAAAAAACATCACGCGCTTGCCGGATCAGGAGGCGGAGGCTTCACCCTCGTATGGCTCGACTCTTCAATCCCGCATTGCAGATGCGCTCGGTCTGTCCGTATCGGACCTTTTCGATCGAGGGGCTTCCGACAATCAGGTTCCAGACGCCGGTCCTGGCGGGCCACCGGCCGAGACGTCGTTGAGCCGAGACTGTTCCGATCTCGTCGCGGTTTTCGCGCGTGTCGAAGACCCGGAAGAGCGCCAGCGCCTCCTGAGGATGGTTCGGGACGCGGTTGAAAGGAACAAGAACGGGAAGCTCTGAGGTCGAGCATTCGGTATCGGAAGTAAGCCTTTGAAACACGCGATTGAAATTAGTGATCGATTATAAAATTTTACATCGCGTTCATATTAAGACACATCAATGAAACGCCCTTCCTTGCAACAGAATGGCAGCGTGCAACTTCGTTCTCTGTCTTTTGTTATCACGCTGAAGCAGGCTTGATCCTCGATGGAATACGACGAACGTTTCGAGGCCATGGCGGACGCATGCCTCAAAGCTCATGAAGCGGTCGCCGAGACAGGCACCCCGGCGATGCGCGCCATGACACGCGCCTTGCTGTGGCAGATTGCACAGGAACTCGCTCAGAAAGACGAGCGCTGCAAAATGATGGACCGTTTTGACGAGGCGTCGGCGGAACGGCTGGAGGCGTGATCGCCAGCGTGAGATCAATGTGGCGACGTGCTTTTAAGCGGTTGCTGTCGCGCCATCATGCTTCTTCCACCGGGCCCTCGTCTGCCGCGGCAGATGCCACGTCGCGAACGGCTTGAAGGCATCGACGGCGTTGCTCAACATCTGTGATGCGGATGTACGCGTCGAGCAGTTCCAGGCACTCGCGGCTCAAGGCGGTGTCGGTCGACTGAAACGGGTTGGACGCGCTGTGCACGGCGTTCGGGGTTTCGCCTGGGTCCCGCAGCTCGGCGGCGGATATTCCGAGCTGCCGCGCAATGCGATTCTGAAGGTCCTGCCTCAGATCGGACATGACTTGGACTGGTCCGTCGACGTCTGACTCGGGTGAGAAAGACCTTGCTCCCTCGCTGGCATCGAGCTTGCGGTCCATCGCTCATCCCCAGTTGCATACAAAATTTGGCATCGTCGATTTAGCTGACCGGACGCTCGAACGCGATGGTGCAAAAAGACCAGTACGAGGTGTGAACCTGATTTCATATGTTAATATTTTGTTTTTCAGTTTCGGTGCCAAGTTATGTCGGAGATTCACGAGGCCAGGATCATCTGATGGCGCGGCGGGATACATGCGCGGCTGAAACCCCACAGATCGCGCTACAAGACGCCATGGATGCGTCGGATATGATCGGGCGCTGGGAATGGGATATCCCCAATGACCGGTTGTTTGCCGATGCGACCGTTGCTCTGCTTTCGAGTGTCGACCCTTCGGTGGCGCGCGGTGGAGCTCCGCTGAGTCTGTTCCTGAAAGCCGTTCATCCTGAAGATCGAGTGAAAACGGCCGAGATCATCGCCAGAAGCGCACTGTCGGGGCGCTCCTACGTGCATGAGTATCGCATTCATTCAGCCGACGGCGCCCTACGCTGGGTTTTGGCACGCGGTCGCATCGAGTTGGATGAAACGGGCCAGCCCCGCCGCGGCTCCGGCTTCCTGATCGACGTGACTGAAAATCACGCCGATGAAGCCGCTTGTTCCGCCGGGTTACCGGATCTCTCAGAGCATCCGTTGGAGGAGGCGGCCGAGCATTGCCTCGCCGCCCGTCAGGCCGTCCAGAAGCTCGCCGATCCTCTCCTGGAGAACATGACCAACATGCTTCTGCTGGAGCTTGGGCGACGCCTCTCGAAACTGGAACGTGATCAGCGCCGCGCGCGCATGAACTGATCGTCGGATCGAGCCGCTATCTCCCGACCAGCGCGCGCCTCCGCGGCGTTTGATATGCGTCGCCTTTTTTCAAAAGGATGTCGGGACGGTAAGCCGTCCTCCGCCGACCCTCAAACGTCACCGGGTCAAGACCACGGTGTTCGTGGCGCCCACGCCCGATGGGGTGCTGGGACAGGTTACGTTGAACACGGCATCGTTGTAGTCCTTGTCGTCGACCAACCCGCCCATATCATTCCATTTGTAGGTGATTTTCCGGCCCGGCGTCTGATTGCAGTTGACCGTTGCATTGCTTGGGGCGCCCAACGAGCAGAAGCCGTTACTCAGTAACCCGCCCTGCGTCGTCGTCTGAAGACTGCAGTTGAACAGCTGCAGCGCATAGGCGGCGGATGACGGGGGAACGAGGTGCGAATAGAAGATGTGGCTGCTCCCCGGAGCGGCGCCATAGCCATTGCGGCCATAGCTCGAGATCCCACCGGTCACGTTCTTCAGAGCGAACCCGATCTTCTGGCCGGTTCCAATGACGGCGGAAATATCCTTGGAACTGCTCCCTGCCGTGTTGGAAAATAGTAAGTTCAGATCGCTGTTGCTTGGAATTCCGTTGTTGGCTGGCACGACGTACCAGTAGATACTGTTCGCGTCGGCGGAATTGCTGGCGAAGCTCGACAGTGAGAACGCCAGCTTGTAGCCGGCACTGCGGGCCTCCGACAGGACCGTGACGGCAGTCTCGCTCGACACCATCGAGAGGATGGAATTCGGGACCCGCGCTTCAGCCGCCACGGCCACGCTGTAGACGGCCGCGCTCGCTGCGCTCGGCGTTGCGGTGAAGGTCACATTCGCTGCGGAGGGCATCCGCGCGATGGCGTTGGCCATGAAACGCGTCGCGGTCGCCTGAGCGGTCGAACTTGTCGTGGCCGATACGTAGACGGACGCGCCCGCCAAGGCGGCGCTGTCGGCCGCCGCCTGAAGCTCGGATCGGAGCTGGACCGCCCGCATCATGTCGAGCCCGCCGCCCGCAATCAGCAGAACGGGAACGAGCATGACCCCGAACCAGACCGCAAACGTGCCCCTGCAATCCGTCAGGAAACAGCAAGGCGTGTCGCGTGGCGAGGAAGCGACCGGCATCCGCATGCTCTCAACTGCCGTATGTCACCGCCGTGCCGGAACGCGGGCGCGCCAGGGCGGAAACCGAGAAGGTCACGTTCAACGCAAGGGGAAAGGTCAGGGGTGATGCGTAACGAAAGCTCGCCTTGACAACGATCGCGCTGTCTCCGGAACTGGTCGTGACGGGCGCGGCATCGCTCGCGGCATTGGCGATCGCCGAGACGATGCCGCAGCTGGTGTTCGTCCAGTCGACCTTCCGAACCGTGTTGAGGTAACTCACGCTCGCAACCGATGCCGCAAAGCCCGCGGTATCGAGGGGCAGCAGCGAGAGCTTGGCACCCTTGCAGTAATCCGCGACGTCCGAGGCCGTGACGCTCGCCTGCTGCGAAACGAGATCCGCCAGGTTGCGCGTGGCAGCAACGGCGAGCATCCGTGCCCGCGCCAGTGCGAAGACCTGGAAACTCCCGAGCATCGCGACCAGGATGAACGGAGCGATCAGGGCGAACTCGACGGCGCCGACGCCGGCTTCGTCGGACCGGTACCGCCTTGCCAAGGCGCGCATCAGTAGGGCTCGTTCTGAAACGACAAGGTCGTCAACAGCAGAACATCCGTGTCGAAGCCTGCGCCCTTCAACATCCCGGATAGCGGCGCCTTGCTATAGCCGATCTGGAGAATAACGTCGGATCCGGAGCTGCCGGCATTGAAGCCGGTCTTGCTCAATCCCCCCGCGCTGGTCGATGTCGCGGGCGAGAGGCTAGCAAAGCTCGTACCCGACTGAACGTAATAGACGATCTTGTCGCAAGGAATAACGGGTGACGCCTTCGCGCAGATCGCGGCCTTGAAGGTCGCCTCGTTCACCGACCCGATCCGGAGCAGCCGGCTCGCATCACGCGCCGCGTTGTCGAGGGTACTGAGCATCAGCAGGCACAGACCAACCTCGATCCAGGCGAGAACCATCGCCAGGAAGCACGGCGTGATCATCGCGACCTCGACGGCTGTCGCCGCGCGCGTGTCGCGGATGAAGTCAGCCCATAGCCGGCACCACCGATGTGATCCGGAGCGTGTTCGACGGGACGGGGCGTCGCATGGGCGATCCATCTGCGCTCTCCCAGCTCGACAAGCCCCGTCGCGGCGACCGACCGGGATCCGCGGGCCGATGTTCAGTCGGAATGGGCGAATCGCGCCGGAGCCGGATCGGGCGGCGTCGGGGCAAACGTAGAGCTGTAGAGCTGCTCGTGCTGCCCCAGCAGCGTCAGGATCTGCGCGCGCAAGCCCGCATAGGAGTCCTGCATCTGGCGGAAATTCGCGTTGGTGGCCGTCTGCATATCACTCAAACGGTCGAGATCGTCCGTCTGGCTCTCCGCTTCGAGGAGACGGCTGCTCTCCCGTAACGCCAGAGTTCGCACCTGACGTTCGATGGCCTTCAAGGCCGCGACCTGTCCAGTGATGTAGTCCTGCGCATCCATCAGCTGCTCTACGCTTCTCTGGATGGTTCGCCGGAACTGCACCACATCCGGCACGGAGATCAAATCGTTGGCGGGGATCATGAGGGCAAGACCTCGATCTGCTGCTGTTCGGCTCTCAAACCCGGTGAAGCGGGGCTCGCCAGGCTGTACGGCTGCCCTGATGAGGCTTGGCCCCCGGGCGGTGTTCTTGTGACGTCACGGAACGCTGGGTTCATCCCGTCCGGTCAAAGCATGACCGGGGGAGCCCGCGACGATTCTCGCGGGCTCCATTCTTGCGGGAACTCAGACCGGGAGGCGGCCTTCCTTCATGCCGAACTCAAGGAAGTGTTGCAGGGGATCCCAGCCGGCGGCGGCGACATCCGGGTTGGCTTCGAGGTAGGCGTTCGTGTGAAAGCCGGGTCCCGGATCGCGGCCCTCGTGCCATCCATACTCCTGGTAGTGGATCAAGGGATTGGCCCCATTCGCGGCGACGTCGGGGTTCGCGGCCAGGTAGGCGGCCGGATCGAACAGCTCGTTGGGGGCTCGCCCTTCCTTGGCACCGAAGTCGAGGTAGTGCTGGAAGGCGTAGTCCCCCGGCTGAACGCCCGTCGCTGACCGTGCGGCGGCAGCGACGTCGGGATTGTGTCCCAGGTAGAACTCAACATCGAAGTCTCCCACAAGAGTCGGAGAACTTTCACCTTCGTACACGCTACGACCTTCCCGCTGGCCATGCTGAAGGTAATGCTCCAGGGCATTGGCACCCGCCGCCTTCACGTCCGGATTCAGAGACAGATACGTCTCAGGTGCGAAATCCGAACCCGGACTCCGGCCTTCCCGTTCGCCGTAGTTGAAGTAATGCTCCAGGGGATTGACGCCGGCTGCCGCCACGTCGGGATTTTCAGCCAAATACTCGCGCGTATGGAAGTAGGCGTTCGGATCACGTCCCTCGCGCCAGCCAAACGTCTCGTAATGGGTGTCGGCATCGACGTGGGCCCTCCACACATCCAGGTTGTTCGACAGGTACCAGACATCATCCACGAGTGAGTGGCCGTCGTTCTCCTGGATCGTACCATCCGTGAAGTGCAGCGTTCCGATACCACTGATGTCGTGATGCACGCCCTCCGGGTCCGTCAGGACGAGAGACTCGCCAGCCAAGGTGACGTGAGCATCGACGAAGGCGAAGCCAAACGTTGCCGCGGCAGCTGGAGCGACCCCTTGAAGAGAGACGCTGAGGGACGCCGAGTTCGACAGACCTTGCTCGTCCGAGACCGTGTAGGTGAAGATCTCAGTTCTGGTTTGCGCGCCGTTCCCGACGTTGTTGGCTCCGATGGCTTGATAGCTGTAGTGACCGTCTGCGGAGATCTGGAGAGTTCCATGGTCGGACACGACCGTGGCAGTACCCGTCGTCGGAACCTCAGCGGTCACGCCGTTTGCAAAGCGCACTGACGTCACGTGCAGGACATCGCCAGCATTGGGGTCAGTGTCGTTGGCGAGGACGTTGCCGGTCACCGCTGGTGCGTGCGTCACCGTCGAGATTGCCTCCGACACCGCCTGCGGGGCGACATTTCCGGGGCTGGTCGCATCGATCGTCATAGCGATGCGGCTCGTACTCGGCCCCACGTTGCCAGCCGCATCGATGATGTCGGCCGTCAACACGGTGTTCCCATCCGCCAGCGGGGTGGTCGGCGTGAAGGTGAAGCGTCCGTCTGTCCCGACCAGCGCCGTGCCGAGCACGGTGCCGTCAGACGAGATGGTGATGGTGGCGCCGGCCTCGGCCGTACCCGTGATGGTCGGGGTGGTGTCGGTGGTGGGCGTCAAGGCGTCCAGCACCGGTGCGCCCGGCGGCGTGAGGTCGATGACCAGGGGCGTCGCTGCGGAGGCGGGCGAGGCGTTGCCCGCCGCATCCACGGCGACCGCCGTGAGGCTGGCCGTGCCTTCGGGCAGAGCGGCCGGCGTCAGGCTGAAGCTGCCATCGGCAGCGGCCACGGTCGAGCCGATCTGGGTCGTGCCGTTCGAGACGATGACGGTCGCCCCCGGCTCGGCCGTACCGGTGATGGTCGGGGTGGTGTCGTTGGTGGGCGCCAGGGCATCCAGCACCGGGGCGATGGGAGGCGTGGTGTCCCCGTTGCCCGGCGTGGCGGTGACCACGAGGGTGACCGGGGTGGAGCCCGCCCCCACATTGCCGGCCGCATCGGCGGCATTGCCCGTCAGGACGTTGTTGCCGTCCGCCAGCGGGGTGGTCGGCGTGAAGGTGAAGCGTCCGTCGGTCCCGACCAGCGCAGTGCCGAGCACGGTGCCGTTGTCGGAGATGATGACGGTGGTGCCGGCCTCGGCCGTACCCGTGATGGTCGGGGTGGTGTCGGTGGTCGGCGCCAGGGCGTCGAACACCGGTGCGCCCGGCGGCGTGAGGTCGATGACCAGGGGTGTCGCTGCGGAGGCGGGCGAGGCGTTGCCCGCCGCATCCACGGCGACCGCCGTGAGGCTGGCCGTGCCCTCGGGCAGAGCGGCCGGCGTCAGGCTGAAGCTGCCATCGGCAGCGGCCACGGTCGAGC
>NZ_JAGHKN010000035.1:0-55806 GCF_023093475.1 Methylobacterium sp. 37f | reverse complement strand
GCCCTCCCCCGAACCCTTGCCGCTGCCACCTGAGGGCGGGCGCTCGATGCGGTCGCCCTCCACGTAGGTCTTGTTGCCCGGCAGGATGTGGTCGTGAAGGCCGGTGCCGGGTTGGCGTGCGAAGCGCGGCTCCCGAACCCCATCGACCGGGACCGAGACGCGGCCGTCCTTACCGAGATCCTTGATGTCCTTTTCCCGCGCGGATTCCCGCACGGCGCGCTGGGCCACATCTTTCACCCGGCGCAGGAAGCGCTGGCGGTTTGCGAGGCTCTTGCCCCCGGGATTCAGGCGACGATCGACGATGTGCATCCGGTGTGTGTGCCTTCACCCTCGGAATCAATGTGGGATCGACTGGCCGGAGCGGCCACCGGAGTGGCCACCCCTTCACCTGTAGGACGGGACGTATTGCGCGCCCTAGCCTGCCTGCTTCACCCGCATGTACCATTCGACCAGACGGCGCACCTGCCGCTCGGTGTAGCCGCGCGACACCATCCGGTCGACGAACTCGCCGTGCTTCTTCTCCGTCTCGCCGTCCTTCTTAGAGCCGAAGGAGATAACGGGCAGGAGTTCCTCGACCTGACTGAACATGCGTCGCTCGATGACCTCACGCAGCTTCTCGTAAGACGTCCAGGACGGGTTGCGGCCGCCGTGTTGCGCTCGAGAGCGCAGAGCGAATTTGACCACCTCGTTCCGAAAGTCCTTCGGATTGGCGATGCCCGCCGGTTTCTCGATCTTGGTCAGTTCCTGGTTGAGGAGTTCGCGGTTGAGGAGCTGGCCCGTCTCGGAATCCTTGAAGTCCTGGTCCTCGATCCAGGCATCAGCGTAGTCGATGTAACGGTCAAACAGGTTTTGTCCGTAGTCGTGGTAAGATTCGAGGTAAGCTTTCTGGATCTCGTGTCCAATGAACTCCGCGTAGCGCGGAGCCAGCTCCGTCTTGATAAACTCCAAGTAGCGCTTCTCGGTTTCCGGGGGCAGCTGTTCGCGCCGCAGGGATTGCTCTAGCACGTACATGAGGTGGACCGGATCGGCCGAAACTTCCGTGGTATCGTGGTTGAAGGTCGCTGCCATCACCTTAAAGGCGAAGCGGGTGGAGATCCCGTCCATGCCCTCGTCAACGCCGGCAGCGTCCTTGTATTCCTGCATCGAACGGGCGCGAGGATCGACCTCGCGGAGGGATTCACCGTCGTAGACCCGCATCTTCGAGAAAGCATTGGAGTTGGCGTGCTCGCGTAGGCGCGAGAGCACCGAGAAGCGGGCCAGCATCTCCAGGGTACCCGGCGCGCAGGCAGCGTCGGATAGTTCGGATCCGGAGACCAGCTTCTCGTAAATCCGCTGTTCCTCGGTTACCCGGAGGCAGTACGGCACCTTGATCACGTAAATGCGATCGATAAAAGCTTCGTTGTTCTTGTTGGTCTTAAAGGTCTGCCACTCGGACTCGTTCGAGTGAGCCAGGATGATGCCTGTGAATGGGATCGCCCCGATGTTCTCGGTACCGACGTAGTTGCCCTCCTGCGTGGCGGTCAGGAGAGGGTGCAGCATCTTGATCGGGGCTTTGAACATCTCGACAAATTCGAGAACGCCCTGGTTCGCCCGGTTCAAGCCACCCGAGTACGAGTAAGCATCGGGGTCGGCTTGCGAGAGGGTCTCCAGTCGACGGATATCGACCTTGCCGACGAGACTGGAGATGTCCTGATTGTTCTCATCGCCGGGCTCGGTCTTGGCGATGGCGATCTGGCGAAGGCGCGACGGCCGAACCTTGATCACCTTGAATTTCGAGATGTCGCCGTTGAACTCGTCGAGCCGCTTCAGGGCCCAGGGGCTCATCAGTCCGGTCAGGCGGCGCTTGGGGATGCCGTAGCGCTCTTGGATTTCGGTTCCCATCGCCTCGGGGTCGAACAGCCCAAGGGGACTCTCGAAGACCGGGGAGACCTCATTGCCGGCCTTCAGAACGTAGATGGGGTGTGTCTCCATCAACGCCTTGAGGCGTTCGGCCAGAGAGGACTTACCGCCGCCGACGGGCCCAAGCAGATAGAGAATCTGCTTGCGTTCTTCCAATCCCTGCGCCGCATGGCGGAAGAACGACACGATGCGCTCGATCGTCTCCTCCATTCCGTAGAACTCGGCGAAGGCGGGATAGATGCGGATGGTGCGGTTCATGAACACGCGCCCGAGGCGCGGGTCCTTTGCGGTGTCTACGAATTCCGGCTTGCCGATGGCCTCCAGGATGCGCTCGGCGGCGGAGGCGTACATCAGCGGCTCGTCGCGGCACGCCTCGAGATACTCGGAGAGGCTCATCTCCGTATCGCGACGCGCCTCGTAGCCACGGGCGAAGCTCTGAAACAGGTCGTTCGTCGACGGCATAGGCTTTCCGATCCCCTCACGACAGCGACAGCTTCATCCTGTCTCGCCTTGGATGCAACTGACAGGCCCAGTTTTGTCGCAGCGCATTCACGGCGGAATTTGACCGCGCGATGTGTGCGACAGGGCAACACTCCGGCCTGCCTCTTGGGTTCGGTGTGGGGGCACGCGGACAAAGCCACGCCGCGGCCCCGACTGCGGCTCAGAGGTCGGTGGCATCCTTCTTCGCCGTCGAATCAGGTTTTGCTGCGCCGACCGTGATCTTGATGTTCTGGGTCTGGACGTTCCCGTCAGAATCCTTGACGTCCACCGTCACTTCGTCGGCGCCGGTGAAGCCGTCCTTACTCTGGTAGAACACGGCCTGCACTGCGGCCTCCTTGCCCGGGCAACGATATTTCGCCGGCGTCTTGAGCTTGCCGACCTTCGTGATGAGCGAGCCGTTCTTGGGCGCACCGCTGACCCGGATTTCCGGCATCGGACCTGTCGAACAATCCTTCTTGAGGTTTGGTACGATGGCAAGGCGTACGCTTTTTCCGCTGGCGGCGGTCTCGCTGCGGGTGACCGTGGTCTGCGCCAGTGCCGGTCCGGCTAGAACGACGCTGGCGGCCAGGAAGGTGAAGGAACGGGCAAGCAGCATGCGGACGAACTCCGATCACGCCGGACGATCCGCGCGGGACGCGGTGGATTCGGTCCGGTTGTTGAGAATGTGGGGATCGTGAGCGCGACCGTCGAGTGGGCGATGGGTCGATCCCTTAGGAGCCGGCTTTACTCTCGGGCAGCCGGCGCAGGTGGGCGATGGCTTCGCGGCACGCTTGTAGATCACCGAGGACGTCGACCAGGACTGCCCGCTGCTTTGGACTCAGGGGCTCGGCCGCGGGGAGCACGACATGTTGAACATCCACGTCGGCATCCTGAATCGACGGTGCGGCCACGACGGCTTCGCCGCGTCCCACCGACTGAACGAAGCGGAGGCCGCGTTCACGCAGCACCCGCTGGGCGCCCTTGATGGTGTAGCCCTGCCCATGGAGGAGGCGCTTGATGCCCTTCAGCAGGGCAACGTCTTCGGGCCGATAGTAGCGCCGCCCGCCCGCACGCTTGATGGGACGAATCTGAGCAAAGCGCGTTTCCCAGAAGCGCAGGACATGCTGAGGCACGTCCAATTGTTCGGCGGCCTCCTTGATGGTGCGGAACGCCCCAGCGCTCTTCTCGAGCGCTTCCTGCACAGCAGGGGCTCCCTCGCAATGGGACTCGTTGATGTCGTCGATCCGCGTGGCGAGGGACATGGCAGGCCTACTCGTCGTCGTGTTCGCCCGCGCCGTTGATGCCGTTGATGCGGGCCTTCAGCACATTTGAGGGCTTGAAAACCATGACTTGGCGCGGTTCGATTGCAACTTCGACACCGGTTTTGGGATTGCGGCCGACCCGGCGGCCCTTGCTTCGAACAACGAAGGATCCAAACGAGGATAACTTCACCGTTTCGCCGCTGGCGAGGCAGGTACAAATCTCGGATAGAACCGTCTCGACCAATGCTGAAGACTCAGTGCGTGACAGGCCAACCTGCTGATAGACGGCCTCGCTCAAATCGGCGCGTGTGACCGTCTTTCCCGTCATGAAACATTCCCCGAAGCGATTCGTGTTTTCTTAGTATCTCTATGATTGCGCACGCTAATCGGCGTTCAGTCTGGGGTCAACAGTGCGTGAGGCACCCCGTGGCAAGCGGTGACGCGCTTACCAGCGGATCAGGGCTGCGCCCCAGGTGAACCCACCGCCAATCGCCTCGATCATCACGAGGTCGCCGCGCCGGATTCGGCCATCCTTACATGCGACGTCGAGGGCCAATGGAATCGAGGCCGCCGATGTGTTGCCGTGTCGGTCGACCGTGAGCACCACCTTCTCGCGCGCAATCCCAAGTTTATCGGCCGAGGCTTCGATGATCCGTCGATTGGCTTGGTGGGGTACGAACCAGGACAGGTCCTCCGCGGTGGTGCCGGATCCGCGAAAGGCATCGTCGATGACATCGGTGACCGAGCCCACCGCGAACCGGAACACCTCCTTGCCGGTCATGCGCAGGTGGCCCGTGGTACCAGTGGAGCCAGGGCCGCCATCAACGTAAAGCTTGTCCCGGTGTCGGCCATCTGAGCGCAGGCTTGCACTCAGGACGCCGCGATCGGCGTTGGTGCCCTCGCCTTCGCTCGCTTCCAAGACGATGGCGCCAGCGCCGTCGCCGAAGAGAACGCAGGTCGTACGATCCTCCCAGTCGAGGATTCGCGAGAACGTTTCGGCCCCGATGACCAGCGCGCGCTTGACGCTTCCAGTGCTCAGGAACTTGTCAGCGGTGGTCACAGCATAGACGAATCCGGCGCAGACCGCCTGGACGTCGAAAGCGAATCCACCTCCCAGACCGAGGGATGCCTGAATCTCCGTTGCTGTGGATGGAAAGGTATGATCGGGCGTGGAGGTGGCGCAGATGATGAGATCGATGTCGTTGGCGGTCAGTCCAGCTTGGTCGAGCGCTGCTTGCGCGGCTCGGGTGCCCAAGACGGCTGTCGTTTCCGAGGCATCCGCGAGATAGCGCTGCCGTATTCCCGTGCGCTGCACGATCCACTCGTCAGAGGTATCGACGGTGCGGCTAAGTTCCTCGTTGCTGACGCAACGGGCCGGCAGGGCGGAGCCGCAGCCGACCACGACGGACCGCAGAACTTTCTCAGCGGTAACCGTCCCGGTGGTAACCGTCATGATTCCGTCCTTTTGTTCGCTGCTCCCGTCATGACGTTGCCGCGGCTGGTGTCAGGTCGAGCATATCGCGGATTGTGCGCATCAAGTCGTGCCGAGCCATATCGTGGGCGAGGTCGACGGCCGCCGCGAAGCCGTTCGCGTCCTCGGAGCCGTGGCTCTTGATGACAATACCCTCGAGCCCGAGGAACACGCCACCATTGGCTCGGCTCGGATTCATTTTGTCCCTCAGGGCTTTGAAAGCTTGGCGGGCGAAAAAGTAGCCGATCTTGGCTGAGAGCGTCCGGCTCATCGCGCTGCGGAGATAGCTGGCGATCTGCTTGGCGGTCCCCTCCGCGGTCTTCAAAGCGATGTTGCCGGTGAATCCTTCCGTGACGACGACGTCGACCGTGCCCTTGCCGAGATCGTTGCCTTCGACGAATCCATGATAGCTGAGGTTCGGTAGATCGGTCTCGCGCAGGTAGCGGGCGGCTTCCTTGACCGCCTCGTTGCCCTTCATCTCCTCGGTGCCGACATTGAGCAGTCCGACCGTGGGCCGGTCGAGGTCGAACACGATCCGGGCCATAGCCGAGCCCATGACGGCCATTTCGACGAGATGCTCGGCATCGGTGCCGATGGTCGCACCAACGTCGAGGACGACGCTCTCGCCTCGGACCGTCGGCCAGAGACAGGCAATGGCCGGACGCTCGATTCCCGCCAGCGTTTTCAAGCAAATCTTCGACATCGCCATCAAGGCGCCGGTGTTGCCGGCCGAGACGGCCGCGTCGGCCTCGCCATCCTTCACGGCCTGGATGGCGCGCCACATCGAGGATTTCCCGCGTCCAGAGCGCACCGCCTGGCTTGGCTTCTCGTCCATCGCGATTGCGATCGTCGTGTGGCGGATCTCCACGGCGCCTTTCAGGCGCGGTTCGGCAGCCACCAAGGGTGTGAGGATTGCCTCATCCCCAAACATCAGGAACGTCATCTCGGGATGGCGCTCGCGGGCGATGGCAGCGCCGGGCACCACGGTGGTGGGGCCATGGTCGCCGCCCATGGCGTCGAGCGAGATGCACACTCTCTGGGACATATCGGGTGGCCGGTGGCCTCTGATCGTGGAAAAGGAATGCCTCTCTACGAAGAGACAGCGAGGCGGACGGGCGAGATGGCGGGGTGGTTTCGAAAAACCGGCCCCCTCCCCGGCGCGCCGGAAAATAGCGATTGATGACCGCCGGGCAAACGAAATCTGAGCCTTCGTTCGCATGCCGACCCATCGAGGCGGCTCATGGACTCAGTCTTTGGCGGACTTCAGACCGCGCAGGGCTGCGAGCGGCCCCTCGTCCGCGTCCTCGATATGGGGTTCAAAGGCCACGCCCGGCTTGCGCGGATAAGGATCCAGCCCGAGCGCCAGAAACTCGGCCGTGATCGTTCCGAAATCGATCTTGCCGCCGACGATGGGGTCGGGGATATCGGCATCCTCCGCATCAGTCCCTTCAAGTCGGTCGGTATCCGTGAACAGCAGGTCTACGGACTCCGAAACCGGGCCTTCGAATGGCTCCAGGGTCACGGTACAGACTTGGGTCACCAGAGCGGCGACGGTTCCACGCACTCGGAAGGCCGACGGCGGCCCACTCGTCTCGAAGGTCCCCACCAGCTCCTGGATGGACGGAGTCCCGAAATCCGCTGCAAGAGCCGCGCATTCCTCTGGGCTCGCCGTCACGATCAATCTGCCGTCGCTACGCCTGAGGCGATCGACGCTGACAATGCGTGAAAGTGGCCCGGCTTCTTCGTAACGTGTCATGATGCTGTCCGTGTCGGATCGGCGTTCGACTTCGCGAAGGGCATCGCAAAGGATCGAGGCGGTGGGAACTGTGGGCCGATGCCGATCAGCCCGTCGAGATCGGAGCGCGCCAGAGCGGCATCGCTGGCGAGGACGTAATTCGCCAAACCTGCAGCCGCCGCAGGCGTATCCTGTCCGAGTACGTTGCGGGCCAGGACCGCTTTCAGGCCTTCTGCGTCTCCGGCATCGAGTGCGGTCTCGTAGCTCTCTGCACGCCCATAGAAGGCGGAGCCGAGCTTTTTCATGCGCTTCGGCACGCCAAAATCGCCGATGCCGGATTCACGCAGCGACGAGTCGAGTTGCAGGAAGACCGAGTTGACTAGGTCCTGAGCCACGTCCGCCGCCGGCTCAGGCATATGGTTCAGACGTCGCAACACCAGGATGACGTGGAGGATCAGGCATTCGAACCGTCCTTCCAGCGAGTCCGGCACGCCGATATCGGTGTACAATTCCGGGCGCCGTGCCGCATCATTGATCCGCCTGTGCAGCGTCTCGATCAAACGCTGGCGCGGACTTGGCTGTCCCCAAGCGCGCAAGCGCTGTAGCAGTCCCGCCATCATGCGTATGTCCTCCCGACGGTTGGCTGATGACCGACAGAGACGATCGGCGCATGTGGCTGGGCTTGCCTTGTCAAAACCATAACCCCGCGTTACGGCAGCGAACGGTCAAGGTGCAACCTCCATCGGGATTCTTCAGCTCGGTGCCGAGCCGCTACCGAAGCCGGTAGACGCGTCCAGTTTTTCCACTGTCAGCAAGGGTGGCCGATGTCGCGCCGTCTCGTTTCATCGCTCGCTCGCCTCGCCGTCCTCGGCGTGATCGCAACGGGTGTGTCCGGCTGCATCGGCGAGGACATTCGTCACGGCTATCAGATCGATCAAGCGGCCCTGGCTACCGTCAAGCCCGGCATGAGCGCCGAGCAGGTGCTTCAGGCTCTGGGCACACCCTCCACCGTGTCTACCGTCGGCAACAAGTCCTGGTACTACATCAGCCAGAACACGCGCCGCACCGTCCTGTTCCTTGGCGAGCAGGTTGAGGATCAGAAGGTCACAGCGGTTTATTTTAATTCCGCTTTCAAGGTCGAGCGGGTAGCCCTCTACGGCCTTCAGGATGGGCGCGTCTTCGACTTCATTCAGCGTACGACCCCCACCAGCGGTGCCGACCGCGCCTTCATCAGCCAACTCTTCCGAGGTCTGACCAAGTATGAGCCGTTCGGAAGCGGTTCCGGTACGAGCGTGGTTCCCGGCGCCAATCGCGGTCAGTAATCGGACTCGTCCAGCGGCGAGTGCATGACGCGCCTCGCCGTATCGTGAGGCAAACTTCCCAAACGCGGGGAGATTTGCACAATGGGAATGACCTCGGTGCATGATCGGCTCTCCCGGGCTCAGACCCGGGCGGGCAGAGGATATAGAGGATGCCGTTTCGCGAGGCCTTTCTCGTAGAGGGTGGCGAGGCCGGCGCGCTTTTGCGCAATCACGATTGGTTGGCGACCTCGCTTGGGGCGCCAGCCGAATGGCCCCAGGCCCTCAAGACCCTGGTCGGAGTGATGCTCGGCTCGCAGCAGCCGATGCTCATTGTGTGGGGGCCGGACTACATCACCCTCTACAACGACGGTTACGCCGCAATGTGTGGCGCTCGGCATCCCAAAGCCCTCGGCGGTTCATTTCGCGAATTGTGGCACGACATCTGGGATCGCGTGGAGCCGATCCTGTCCCGTGCCTACGCGGGCGAGGCGACGCATATGGATGGCATCGCCTTCATCATGCATCGTAACGGGTATCCGGAAGAGACCTACTTTTCGTTCGGCTATACGCCTGTTCGCGACGAGACCGGACAAGTCGTCGGTATGTTCTGCGCCTGTGCGGAGACCACCGGGCGAGTGCATGCCGAGCGCAAGGCCAGTGCCGAGCGAGAGCGGCTCGAAACGCTCTTTGCCCAGGCCCCGAGTTTCATGGCGGTCCTACGCGGGCCCGAGCACCGATTTGAGCTCGCCAACCCTGCTTATCGGCGCCTTGTCGGCGACCGCTCTGTGGTCGGCCGTACGGTCGCCGAGGCGCTTCCGGACGCCGTGGCACAGGGGTATCTCGATCTCCTCGACACTGTCTATCGCACCGGGGAAGCTTTCACGGCGACCGCGTCGAGGATCGCCCTGCAGACCAAAGCGAGCGGCCCGGCGATCGAGCGCTACCTCGACTTTGTCTATCAGCCAATTTTCGATGACGATGGCGTCGTGACCGGGATCTTCGTCGAGGGCGTCGATGTGACCGATCGGGCTCTTGCCGAGATCGCTCTCCGTCGGAACGAAGCGGAACTTCGCAATCTCAATGCTGATCTCGAGCGTCAGGTCATCCTGCGGTCCGACGAGCGCGGTCTGACGTGGCAGGTCAGCCCCGACCTCCTCGGTGTCTTTCATCCTGATGGGTACTTCGAGCGCGTGAACCCAGCGTGGGAGGTGGTCTTAGGATGGACGGATACGGAAATTTCAGGGCGTCCCGTACTCGAACTCATCCATCCGGATGATGTCGCCCGGACCGCCGAAGCCATCCGGACTTTGGCACAGGCAATACCGGTCTTCCGCTTCGAGAATCGATATCGGACGCGCGACGGAAACTATCGCTGGCTCTCTTGGACGGCCGTCCCGGAGAGAGGGCGATCTTATTGCAGCGCCCGCGATGTTACGGATGAGAAGGCGCGGGAGGCTGCCCTCGATCAGGCCCAGGAGGCTCTGCGCCAAGCACAGAAGATGGAGGCGGTCGGCCAACTCACCGGAGGTGTGGCGCATGACTTCAACAACCTGCTTACCGTGATCAAGTCCTCGACCGACCTCCTGAAGCGGCCTGGCTTGGCTGAGGATCGGCGCCGCCGCTACGTCGACGCAATCTCCGACACGGTGGCGCGGGCCGCCAAGCTCACGGGCCAACTCCTCGCCTTTGCACGCCGGCAGGCGCTGAAGCCGGAAACTTTCAACGTCGGGACCGGAGTGTCGGCCATCAGCGAGATGATCGGGACCCTGACGGGCGCACGCATCGAGATCGTCGTCCAGGTGCCTCAGACCCCCTGTTTCGTAAACGCCGATCCGAGCCAGTTCGACACTGCACTCGTGAACATGGCGGTCAATGCGCGAGATGCCATGGGTGGCCAGGGCCGGCTGACAATCGAGGTCAGCCCAGTTGTCGGGATTCTACCACTGGACATCCGAAAGGGCGCGTTCGTAGCCGTTGCCCTCACGGATACCGGTACCGGGATCGCTCCGGGTGATCTGCATCGAATTTTCGAGCCGTTCTATACGACGAAGGGGGTCGGCCAGGGGACGGGCCTCGGACTTAGCCAAGTGTTCGGGTTCGCGAAACAGTCGGGCGGCGAGGTGGTGGTCCAGAGTCTTCCCGGCCGCGGCGCAACCTTCACGCTCTATCTTCCGCGCGTCTCGGAAGAGGCAGAGATCCCTGCAGTGCTCGAAGAGATCGAGCCTCTGACGGACGGGCACGGCACCTGTGTGCTTGTGGTGGAGGACAATCCGGAAGTTGGAGGGTTCGCGACCCAGACATTGGCGGAACTCGGATACCACACGGTCTGGGCCACCTCGGCCGCGGAAGCGTTGCATCAGCTTGAGAAAATTCCGTTTCGTTTCGAGGTGGTGTTCTCAGACATCGTCATGCCGGGCATGAACGGGATCGAACTCGCGAAAGAGATCTCACGACGGCGGCCGGATCTGCCGGTGGTGCTTGCCAGCGGCTATAGCCATATCCTTGCAAAAGAGGGGACGCATGGATTTGAGTTGCTACACAAGCCGTACTCGGTCGAGCAGTTGTCCCGCGTCCTAAGGAAAGCTGTGTCGCGGAGCCGACGTGTGCGAAGCGGCAGAGACTGAAGGACTTTCTGGTTTCGCCTGCTTCGGTTCGTTCGGTTCAGTTATGCGATGCAGAAACTATCCGGTGTTTGCGAAGGCCTGAGAGGAGGCCTTGCCTCCGTGGGACGCGTGGTCAGCGATCCTCCAGTCCGCGAACGGCAAGAGCCGGCGTGATTGCGACACAATCTCGAATGCTCGCCGGATTTGAAAAGATATGCGTCGGAGCCAACGCCGCGAGGGCTTCGACCCTTGTATACCCCCAAGAGACGGCTCCGAAGGCGCAGCCGACTTCACCCGCAGCGGACCAATCGCGGATTTCATCGCCGACATACAGTGTGTCGGCGGGAACGACGCCCGCCTCCCGGATCAGCGACCGCAGCCGCTTGGCCTTACCGAAGAGGGAAGCTCCGCAGGCGTAGTGCGTGAAACGCCGAGCATCGGCCGGTCCGAGGACCTGTCGGATGATGGTTTCGCGATTGGAACTTGCGATTCCAAGGCGGAGACCTGCGCGCTCGAGATCGATCAAAATTTCAGAAATCTCGGGGAAGAGCGAGATTGCGTCGATGTCGCGGGCTGCGAGACGATGCATGTGCCGGGTAATCAGCGGCAGCTTCCAGCCGGGAATCCCAAGGTGCCGAACGATGCCCCGGGCATCCATTCGCCGCAGGGTCTCGGTCTCATGCTCGGCGATGCGGGCAAACGCGTAGCGGTCGGCCACATCGTTGATGACTTTGGCAAACCAGGGAAAGCTATCGGCAAGGGTCCCGTCGAAATCGAACACAACGAGACGATAGAGGGGCAGGGTCAAGATCCAAGATTACCCACAGGAACCAAGAGCCGCATCACCAGGCCGCTCGGAGCCCAGTCCTGCTGAAGGGTCCCATCGAGCTGTCCCGCCACGCTGCGCTGTGCCAAGACCGTCCCGAAACCTTGTCGGCTCGGCGGTCCCGCGACGGCCGGTCCGCCGCTCTCGGCCCAGGTCAGAGTATAGGCTTCCCCATCGCGCCGGCCGGACAGGTGGACGCTCCCGGCCTCGGTCGATAAGCCCCCGTACTTCATCGCATTGGTGGCCTGCTCATGCATGACGAGAGCAAGAGCTGTGGCTGCACGCTCGCCCACGGCCACGTCATCGCCGGCAATGGTGATCCGCTCCCGGCCGTCCTGAACATAGGCGGCCATGATCAGCCGCATCAGGCCGAACAGGGTCTGGCCCTCCACCGGAGGCGCACTCGCGGGCGAGTGCGGTCTAACGTATTCGTGCGCCTGAGCGAGGGCGCTGAGGCGCTGCCGGAAGGCCGAAACGAAGGGGCGGGCAGCCGGGTCGGTGCGGGCCGAGAGGCCAGCAAGTCCACCCACCACGGCGAAGATGTTCTTGATCCGGTGCGAAAGCTCTTTGATCAAGAGGTCCTGTGCCTCCTCCGCCCGCTTGCGCTCGCGCAGGTCGCGGGTGACGGTGGCGTATCCGACGAAGCGGCCTTCGTCGTTGCGCAGCGGAAAGATGTTGTAGAGGACCGAGATCCCCTCCCCTGTCACGAAATGACGGAAGGCCAACTCGCCCTCCCACCAGCCCTGCCTCTCTACGGCAGGGAGAACCGTTCCGGTGATCAGCGACTGACTCCCGGGCATGAAGTAGTCCACGATCCGCGTTCCTGCCACGGCCGAGATGTCCGATAGTCCAACGAGCCGGCGCCCTGCCTCGTTGATGTGCTGTACACCGCCATCTCTGTCTGCGATGCCGATGAAGTCCTGCGACTGTTCCACGATGGCGGCGAGCTTGCGCGTTTCAGTCTCGGCTTGCTTCAGGTCCTCAATGTCGGTGCACGTTCCGAACCAGCGCTCGATTCGCCCCTCGGCGTCGATCAGCGGCATAGCCCGGCCCAAGGTCCAGCGATGGGTTCCAGAATGGTGGCGCAGGCGGTAGGCGACTTCGTAAGGTTCACCTGTGGCAAGGCTGTGCCGCCACCGGCCGAGGGCTCTCGCTCGATCATCCGCATGGACGATATGGTTCCAGGCGTCGCCGTCGGTTGAGCCGGCGGGTACGCCGGTGAACTCGTACCAGCGATCATTGTAGAAGTCGTGGTAGCCGTCCGGCTGGGTGGTCCACACCATCTGGGGCATCGCGCTCGTCATGACCCGGAACCGACGCTCGCTCGCCTGCAATTCCGCTTCCCGTGCGCTGACTTCGCTGCGCGTCCGTGTCAGTTCGATCAGCGTCGAGGCCTGCCGCGCCAAAGCCTCCAGCATCTCGACCTGCATCGGCGTGATCCCGTCTGGCCGGGCGACTTGGTCGAGGACGCACAGCGTGCCGAGGGGTAATCCCGAAGGCGAGCGGATCACCGCGCCAGCATAGAAGCGAAGCTTCCGCTCTCCGCTGACGAGGGGGTTGTCGCAAGTGCGGGGATCGAGAGCCAGGTCCGGGATCACCAGGAGGGCGTTTGATTCGATCGCATGTGAGCAGATCGACATTTGGCGCGGTGTCTCAGGCAAGTCGAACCCGACCCGGGCCTTGAACCACTGACGCTCCCCCTCGACCAGGCTCACCAGCGAAATGGGCGCGTGGCACACCAGAGCGGCGATACGGGTCAGATCGTCATAGACCGCTTCCTGCCCATTCACAGTCAGATCAAGGCTTTCGAGCTCCGCCAGTCGATCGGACTCGGTCCACCCGGTCGGTGCGGCTGAACAGAATTTGGCTGAAGGCAAAAGCAGCTATCCTCGACGGTCGCAACACATAGGATGTCTTCCCTCCGGCGGATAGCGCCAAGGTTGGTATTTCATCCCCAAAAGTACGCACCAGCTCTTGTGCCCAACACTGCAAGAGCTGGTGCGGTGATCAGGGTGACGTGAGGGATCAGGCCGCCTTGGCCGCGTCCCGTTCAGGATAATCGATGTACCCTTCGGGACCCTGGCTGTACCAAGTTTTCGCTTCGTCCTTGTTCAGCGGCGAGCCATCGAAGAGGCGTGCCGGCAGATCCGGGTTGGCGATGAAGGGACGTCCGAAGGCGATGGCATCCGCATGTCCCTCGTCCAGGGCAGCCTGCGCACGGACACCATCGTAATCCGAGTTGAGGATCAGGGGACCGTTAAACGCGGCCTTCATCGTCGGGGCAACCGGCGGATGATTGGCGGTGCCGAAGGTGCCATTCGGGCCGGGCTCGCGCAGTTCGAGGAATGCGATGCCAATCTTCGACAGAGCGGCAGCCGCTGCGCCGAAGAGGGCATCGGGGTTCGAGTCGTCGACACCCTGGATCGCGCCGTTGGGAGACAGGCGGACGCCGGTGCGATCCTTGCCGATGGCGTCGGCCACCGTCTGCGTCACCTCGGTCAGCAGGCGGATCCGGTTCTCGACCGATCCACCATAGGCATCGGTCCGAAGATTTGACCCGTCGCGCAGGAATTGGTCGATCAGATAGCCGTTCGCCGCATGAATCTGCACGCCGTCGAACCCAGCCTTGATGGCGTTGCGGGCGGCGCGCTCGTAATCGGCGCGCAGGCGCGGGATCTCGTCGATCGCGAGCGGCCGGGCCTCCCCGTAAGGCTTCTTGCCGTCGTAGGTATGGGCTGCATCCGGGGCCGTGGTGGCCGAGGCCGAAACAGGCTTCTGTCCGCCGAGAAAATCCGGGTGCACGATGCGGCCCATGTGCCAGAGCTGGCAGACGATCTTGCCGCCGGCTTCGTGTACGGCCTGGACGATCGGCTTCCACGCCTCGACCTGCTCGTCAGACCAGATGCCCGGAGCGAAGGGCCAGCCGAGGCCCTCCTGCGAGATGCCGGTTGCCTCCGTGAGAATCAGCCCCGCACTGGCGCGCTGACGGTAATATTCCACCATGATCGGTGTCGGCACGTGCGCGCGGGTGGCGCGTCCGCGGGTGAGTGGCGCCATGAAGACGCGGTTCTTGGCTTCGATCGCGCCGATACGGATCGGGTCGGACAGAGAGGGCATGCGGGAAGCTCACGTTGTTTCAAGGACAAACGGACGACTTGCAGCGTGCGCGGCGGTCGCCGCCGCAACATGTGGATGCTGCGCCGATGATGGCCAGCCACCTGGCCGGCGGGGATGATGCATTTGTGCGGGTGCGCACGCGACGGTGAATGGCGGGACGGCTGCCATGCCGGAACGGTGGGTTGCCGGGCACGGTTTGTCGGTGAAACCTCCCGCGCTCTCACCTTAAGGGCTGCCCATGCCGGTTCCGTCGCCTGTCCGTTACACCCCCGATCTCGAGCGTATTGAGTCGAACGAGACCGACGTCCAGAACGGCATGATCGCCCAATTCGCGAAGATCCAGGGAACGACCCTCAAGGATTACGGGCACGCCGTCCGCGGTGTCCATGCGAAGGCCCATGGATTGCTGACCGGGAGTTTGGAGGTGTTTGCCGATCTTCCCGGGCCTCTGGCCCAGGGGCTGTGTGCGCAACCGGCCGATCACCCGGTGGTCATGCGTTTCTCGACCAATCCGGGCGACATCCTCGATGACAGCATCTCGACACCGCGCGGGTTGGGCCTGAAAATTCTCGGAGTCCCGGGTGAGCGGCTGCCGGACGTGGAGGGTGACACGCAGGACTTCGTCATGGCGAATTCCCCCGCTTTTGTGGCACCGGACGCGGCGACATTTCTGAAAAGTCTCAAGCTGCTGGCTGCTACGACCGACACGCCGCAGATCTTCAAAAAGGCGTTCTCCGCCACACTGCGCGGCGTCGAAACAGTTCTGGAATCAATCGGGACCAAGAGCCCGACAGTGGTCAGCCTCGGCGGTCATCCCGAAACCCATATCCTCGGTGAGACGTTCTTTAGCCAGGTGCCAGTGCGCTGGGGGGACTATGTGGCCAAGGTCTCCGTGGCGCCGGTCTCCCCCGAACTGACGGCGCTGACCAACGCTGCGCTCAACGTGCATGGAAAGCCCGACGGCTTGCGCGAGGCGGTGACGGCCTTCTTCGCCGAGCACGACGCCACTTGGGAATTACGAGTGCAACTCCTCACCAACAGTGAGACGATGCCGGTGGAAGATGCTTCCGTGTCCTGGCCGGAGGCGGAGAGCCCCTACGTTGCGGTGGCTTGCATCCGGATTCCAAGACAGGAGAGTTGGAGTGCTGCCAAGGTGAAGACTCTCGATGATGGGCTCGCCTTCAATCCCTGGCACGGCCTCGAGGCGCACCGGCCGCTCGGATCGATCATGCGGGCGCGCCGCGCCGTCTATCCAAAATCCGCCGGGTTCCGGGCGGAGCATAACGGCTGTCCGATCCACGAGCCACGGACCCTGCCGTGAATCGGTGAAGGGCATGTTCGGATCACATGCCCTTCACACGGGTTTCACCGGTCCCGTGCCGTCGCCCCGAGGTCAGCTATGCGCCAGTACGGCCAGAAGCAGTAACGCGATGATGTTGGTGATCTTGATCGCTGGGTTCACTGCAGGACCGGCAGTATCCTTGTAGGGATCGCCGACGGTGTCGCCCGTCACGGCCGCCTTGTGGGCTTCCGAGCCCTTGCCGCCGTGATGCCCGTCTTCGATGTACTTCTTGGCATTGTCCCAGGCACCTCCGCCTGACGTCATCGAGACCGCGACGTAGAGCCCGGTGATGATCACGCCGAGAAGCATCGCTCCGACGGTGGCGAAGGCCTGCGACTTTCCTGCGATCGGCTGGATCACGAAGAACAGGACGATCGGCGACAGCACCGGCAGCAATGACGGCAGGATCATCTCCTTGATCGCCGCCCGGGTCAGCATGTCGACGGCACGCCCATAATCCGGCCGGTCGGTGCCTTGCATGATGCCGGGCTTCTCTCGGAATTGCCGGCGAACCTCCTCCACGACGGCGCCGGCTGCGCGACCCACCGCTGTCATCGCCATGCCGCCGAACAGGAATGGGATAAGCCCACCGAGGAGCAGGCCGACCACGACGTAGGGGTTCGAGAGCGAGAAATCGACGCTCACGCCCTGGAAGAAGCGGTACTGCGTCGGACTGGCGTTCGCGATGAAGTAGTTCAGGTCCGAGGTATAGGCGGCGAACAGTACCAACGCACCGAGACCGGCCGAGCCGATGGCGTAGCCCTTGGTCACCGCCTTGGTGGTGTTGCCGACGGCGTCGAGGGCGTCGGTGGACCTGCGCACATCCGGCGGCAGGCCGGCCATCTCGGCGATGCCGCCGGCATTGTCGGTGACCGGACCGAAGGCATCGAGCGCCACGATGAAGCCGGCCAGCGCCAACATGGCGGTGACCGCAATAGCGATGCCGAACAGGCCTGCCAGCGAGTAGGTACTGATGATCCCAGCCACGATCACCAGGGCGGGAAGCGCGGTGGATTCCAGCGAGATCGCGAGACCCTGGATCACGTTCGTGCCGTGGCCCGTGACCGAGGCGTCCGCGATGGACTTCACCGGCCGAAAGTTGGTGCCGGTGTAATACTCCGTGATGACGACGATCAGCGCCGTGATGACGAGGCCGATCACCGCGCAACCCAGAAGGCCACCGGAGGTGAAGGTGATCCCAGCGTTCGTGGTGAAGGCTGTGTTGAAGCCGCCGAACAGGGCGTAGTTGACGCCGGCAATCGCCACGATCGACAGGGCTCCGGCGGTGACCAGCCCTTTGTAGAGCGCGCCCATGATCGATTGATTGGCCCCGAGCCGCACTGCATAGGTGCCGGCGATAGAGGTCAGGATGCAGGCCGAGCCGATGGCGAGCGGGTAGAGCAGCATCGCTTCGAGGACGTTGCGCCCGGCAATATCGGTCTGGCCGGAGAAGAAGATCGCAGCGAGTACCATCGTGGCGACGACCGTCACCGCGTAAGTCTCGAACAGGTCGGCCGCCATGCCTGCGCAGTCGCCGACATTGTCCCCGACATTGTCCGCGATAGTGGCGGGATTGCGCGGATCGTCCTCCGGAATTCCGGCCTCGACCTTGCCGACGAGATCGCCGCCGACATCGGCGCCCTTCGTGAAGATACCCCCGCCAAGGCGCGCGAAGATCGAAATCAGCGAGGCGCCGAAGCCTAGCGCCACCAGAGCGTCGATGACATCACGGCTGGCCGGCGACAGGCCGGCGACGCGGGTGAGATAGCCGTAGTAGAGCGCGACCCCGAGAAGCGCGAGGCCGGCCACGAACATGCCGGTCACTGCCCCCGACTTGAAGGCCACGTCGAGTCCGCCACCGAGCGAGGTCGAGGCCGCCTGTGCGGTGCGGACATTGGCCCTTACAGAGACGTTCATGCCGATGAAGCCGGCGGCCCCCGACAGGATCGCACCGATGAGGAAGCCGACGGCGACCTTGAGACCGAGGAAGTAGGCGAGCGCCACGAACAGTACGAGCCCGACCACGGCGATGGTGGCGTATTGGCGCCGAAGATAGGCTTGCGCACCCTCCGCGATCGCCCCCGCAATCTCCTGCATGCGCTGGGTGCCGGCGTCGCGCTTCATCACGTCATTGATGGTGACAATGCCATAGGCGACGGCGCACAGCCCGCCCAGGATGATAAGCAACAAAGCTGTCATTCGACGGTCCTTGATTGGCGATGCCCGTGCGGGTCGGACGTGGCGTTCCTGGACTTTGGGCCGTACTTTCGGTGCGTGCGCAGCTTTTCAGGCGTGCGATGGTCATCGTTCGCGCGTGCGTCTCGGCCACGCGCGGCGTTTCTGTTCTTGTGCATCTCCTTACAAGGAATGCCTGCTCTGAGTGCCAAAATTTACCGACGCTTGCAAATGCGGCTTAGCTTTTTCATCCGTGAATATTTGTGCACCGCAGCATCAAGCGAGCTTACCGCAAGTTCTTACAAGCTCCCGGCCGTATCATGTGGGTTCAGACTTGGCACCCCGCGAAGCGGCCGGCATCTCAGAAGTGGCTGAAGGAGCCGGTACCGAGAGCGCGTGGCGTGCCATCCGCATCCTGGAAGGCCGGAGGCCCGAATCCGGCTGTGACTGTGCCGATGCAGGCCAGCGCTGTACCGGCTGCGACGGCTTCGGCGAGGCAGGCGTCCAGGTTCTCGGGCGCCACGGCACAAAGGATCTCGTAATCGTCGCCACCGGTCACGATCAGGGGCAGCAGGGCTGGCTCCAGCGCCAGGGCGTTAGCGGCGGCCGCGGAGAGCGGGACGCGGCTGAGTTCAATGTCAGCGGAGCGCCCCTCCCCTTTGATCATCTTGGTCAAATCACCGGCGAGGCCGTCGGAGACGTCCATAGCGGCTCGGGCGTAGCGGCGCAGGATCGGAGCCAAGGCGATGCGCGGGCGGGGATGCCAGTAGCGGTCGACGAGGGCATCGCAATCCGCTGCGGCCATCGCCCGAGCCCAGTCCGGGGGACGAGGTCCGCGCAGCAGCAAGCCCAGGGCAGCATCGCCGATGCTCCCGCTGACGCAGATCCGGTCGCCGATCTGCGCAGTCCGGCGCCTGACGATGCCGCCCGTAGGTACCTCGCCAATCGCGGTCACGCCGATCACCGCCGGTCCGGCGGCCCGCACGGTATCGCCGCCAAGGAGGTCGAGCCCGAAATCGGCGAGGCCGTCGCCGAGGCCGGCCACGAAGGCGGCGAGCCATGCTTCGGTCCAGTCGTCGGGCAGAGCGAGCGTCAGCAGGATGCCGCGCGGGCGCGCACCTTTGGCGGCGAGATCCGAGACGTTCACGCCGAGCGCCTTGCGGGCGATCGAACCGGGGGGATCGTCCGAGAAGTAATGGACGCCCGCCACGATGGCGTCGGCTGTGAGAACGAGGTCGCAGCCGGGGCTCGGCGACAGCGTGGCGGCGTCGTCGCGCAGACCATCCGCTCCCGGGCCGGCCAGAGGCGCGAAGTAGCGCGTGATCAGCCCGTCCTCATCGGGCCGGGCCATGTGGGTTCAGGCCCGACCGGAGGCCGGAAGGCCGGCGAACTCGCTGCCGCGCACGTCCCGCGCCACCTTGTCTAGCACGCCGTTGACCATGCCCGGCTCGTCCCCGCCGTAGAAGCTGTGGGCGACGTCGACATATTCGGAAATGACGACCCGGGCCGGTACGTCGCGACGAGACATCAGTTCGTAGGCGCCGGCCCGTAGGATGGCCCGCAGCACCGCCTCGATGCGCTTGAGGGGCCAGCCTGTGGCGAGTGCCCCGTCCAGGAGGGGGTCGATGGCGCGCTGCTCGTCGACGACCCCGCGCAGGAGATCGCGGAAGAAGGCGATCTCGGCGGTCGGATGCGCGATGCCGTCGACCTCACGGCCAATCCAAAAGGTTTCGAACTCGGCAAGCGCCTCGATCACGCCCTTGCCCGAGATCTCCATATCGTAGAGCGCCTGAACCACCGAGAGGCGCGCGCCGCTGCGCTCGGCGGTCTTCATCCCGGAGTCCTTAGCCATGATGCTCAATCCTCTCCGACCGACGCCGCCGACGCGTCGCGCTTGAGCGACAGCACCGCGAGCGCAGCCTCGGCGGCTCCGCCGCCCTTGTTGAGTTCTGCGACCCGGGCCCGGGCCTGGGCTTGGGCCTCGGTTTCCACCGTCAGGATGCCATTGCCTAGCGGCAAGCGTAGGGTGACGGACAGGTCCATCAGCGCCCGCGCGCTCTCGCCCGCGACGATGTCATAGTGACCGGTCTCGCCGCGGATGACGCAGCCGAGCGCCACCACGGCGTCGTAGGGCTGGCCTGCGCGGGCGGCGGCCTCGACCAGAATCGCAATGGCGGACGGAATTTCAAGGGCACCCGGCACCGTCACCACAGTAGCGACGGCCTCGGCCGCCACCAGTGCGGCTTCCGCGCCTGCCAGAAGCTCGTCCGCAAGATCCTCGTAGTAGCGGGCCTCGACCACGAGGACGCGCGCCCCCCTGACGTTGGCGGGAGCAGTGCGGGCAGCGTAGGCGAGGGATACCATCGAGGGGCCTTCACGGGTGCGGTCGATGATCGGCACGCAGGATCCGACCGCTGGGCGAGCCCCTTCGATCGCAGGCGCGAGCGATAGACCGAAGGCGACGCTCCCACAAGCGCGATGCCTGTTTCCCAGGTCGCTGGGCGTGGCGGCGTCCTGCTCAGGCTTCTGCGGCGGCCCGGCTCTCGGACAGGCGCGCGGCGTAGCGGGCGATCAGGTCGACTTCGAGGTTGAGGTGGTCCCCGGCTCGGCGCTCGCCCCAGGTGGTGACCGCGAGCGTGTGCGGGATGAGCAGCACCGAAAACAGGTCGCCGTCCACCGTGTTCACGGTCAGCGAGGTTCCGTCGAGGCAAACGGAGCCCTTCTCGGCGATGAATCGCGCGAGTAGCGCCGGCGCCCGCAGCGTGAAGCGGTCGGAGGGCGCCCATTGCGGATCGCCCGCGCCGCCTGTGACCGGATCGCGGGCGATCAGTTCGGCGAGGCCATCCACATGCCCCGTGACGAGGTGGCCGCCGAGTTCGTCCCCGATCTTCAGGGAGCGCTCCAGATTCAAGCGTCGTCCCTCGCGCCATTGACCCACGTGGGTGCGGGCCAGCGTCTCTGCCGCGGCATCGACGGCGAAAATGCAGCCGCCTTCGACCGCTTCGACCGCGACCGCTGTCAGGCAGGGACCTGAGCAGGCAATGGAGGCTCCCAGCGCGATCGTAGCCGGATCATAATGCGAGCGGATGCGAATGTGACGCAGGCGGTCGTCGCCCGCGACGGACACGACCTCTCCGACGTCCGTAACGAGACCCGTGAACATCTCAGGCGCTCCGCTCGTAGGTGACGACCCGGTCAGGGCCGAGAATCCGGGTGTCGATGACCCTGAGGCGGCCACCGTCGAGGATCCCCTGCAGGACCGGGCCGATGGCCGGCAGGCCGCCGGAGCCGTCTAGGCTGACCGGGCCTGTGATGAGGGTGAAGACGTCGACGAGGTCGGCCTCCGCCAGCGCCTCGGCGAGGTGTGGGCCGCCCTCGCAGCAGAGCCGCGTTACGCCCCGCTCGGCCAGAGTTCGGAGCGCGGCATGAAGGTCGACCTGTCCGGCGCCGTCCGCATCGACGCCGATCACCTCCACACCGAAGGAGGCCAGCATGCGTTTGGCATGGACCGGCGCGCGGCGGGTGGTGAGGACAAGGGTTGGGACGTCGCGGGCACTGCGGACCAGGGTGGTCGAGGGCAGCAGGCGCAGGCTCGAATCGAGCACGACGCGTAAGGGCGAGCGGTCGGACAGGCCCGGCAGTCGGACGGTCAGCGAGGGGTCATCGGCACGTGCGGTGCCGATGCCGACAAGGATCGCGTCCGCATGAGCCCGCCAGAGATGCACCGCTCCGTCGGAGATGGGGCCGGTGATCCGCAGGCGCTCGTTGGGGGCACCGGCGAAGCCGTCCTGGGTCTGGGCGAGCTTGAGGTGAACGCTCGGCCGCCCTTTCGTCACCCGAGTGACGTGGCCGCGATGGTCGCGGGCGGCCTCCTCCGCCAGAAGACCCGTGGTCACGGCGACGCCGGCATCAGCGAGGAGGCGGTGCCCCCGCCCTGCCACGCGCGGATCGGGATCTTCCAGGGCTGTGACGACGCGAGCAATGCCGGCGGCGATGATGGCGTCAGTGCACGGTGGTGTGCGGCCATAGTGTGAGCACGGCTCCAGGCTGACGTAGAGCGCGGCGCCACGTGCCGCCGTGCCCGCCATGGCAAGAGCGATCGGTTCCGCGTGCGGCCGGCCTCCGGGGGCGGTGACGCCCTGCCCCACGATCCGCTCCGCACCGGGCGCACCCGCCACGACCACCGCGCCAACGGACGGGTTCGGCCAGGTCCGACCGAGGTTGCGGTGCCCGAGGGCGAGGGACAGACGCAGGAAGCGGAGGTCGGTTTCGCTCATCCCGGTGCTCCTCATGCCCGCGACTTCGGCTGCCGCTTCGACCGCAGGTCCGTGACCTTGGAGGACAGGGTGTCGATGGACCGATCCCCGGCGGCCGGACCCTCGGAGGTGGGATCACCCTCAGTGGCCGGGTTGGCTGGGAGCACGGCCGGCTCGGCAAGCGTCCCGAGTAGCGCCTTGAAATCGCTGGCCTCACGGAAGTTCTTATAGACCGACGCGAAACGCACGTAGGCGACATCGTCGAGCCCCTTCAGGCCCTCCATCACCAACTCGCCGATGGCTTCGCTGCCGATCTCCGCTTCGCCGCTGCTCTCGAGCTGCCGGGTGATGCCGCTGACGAGGCGCTCGATCCGCTCTGGGTCCACGGGCCGCTTGCGGACCGCGACGTCGATCGAGCGCTGGAGCTTGTCCCGATCGAACGGTACGCGCTTGCCCGATCGCTTGAGGACGGTGAGTTCGCGTAGTTGTACCCGTTCGAACGTGGTGAAGCGGCCGCCGCAATCCGGGCACACCCGGCGGCGGCGAATCGCCGCCGCATCGTCGCTCGGCCGCGAATCCTTCACCTGGGTGTCGGGACCGCCGCAATAGGGACACCGCATCGGACGGACACCTGAAGAGGAACGGCCGCCGGGAAAACGGAACGGCCGCGAACCCGATGGTTCACGGCCGCTGAATGGCATGGTGAGGGGCGCCGGTTCAAGCGCCCCTCGTCGGGGCGTTGCGCCTCAGCCGTAGATCGGGAACCGATCGGTCAGCGCGTGCACACGCTGCTTCACGCTGGCCTCGACGGCCGAATCACCCTCGTCGCCCTTGGCCACCAAGCCATCGAGTACCTCGACGATGAGACCGCCGATCTGCTTGAATTCGGCGACGCCGAAGCCGCGCGAGGTGCCGGCCGGGGTGCCGAGGCGGATACCCGACGTAATGGTGGGCTTCTGCGTGTCGAAGGGCACACCGTTCTTGTTGCAGGTGATGTCGGCGCGGCTCAGAGCGGCTTCCGCCGCCTTGCCGGTCAAGCCCTTGCTGGTGAGGTCGACCAGCATCAGGTGGTTGTCGGTGCCGCCCGAGGTGATGTTGTAGCCGCTCGACATGAGCGTGTCGGCCAGAGCCTTGGCGTTCTCAATCACCTGCTTGGCGTAGATCTTGAACTCGGGCTTGAGAGCCTCGCCGAAGGCGACCGCCTTGCCCGCGATGACATGCATCAGCGGGCCGCCCTGGATACCAGGGAAGATAGCCGAATTGAACTTCTTGGCGAGCGCCTCGTCGTTCGTCAGGATCATGCCACCGCGCGGTCCGCGAAGGGTCTTGTGGGTCGTCGTGGTGACGACATGGGCATGCGGGAACGGCGACGGATGGACGCCTGCCGCGATCAGACCCGCGAAGTGCGCGGCGTCGACGAAGAAGTAGGCACCGACAGCGTCGGCGATCTCACGGAACTTGGCGAAGTCCCAATGACGTGGGTAGCCCGAGCCACCGGCGATGATCACCTTGGGCTTGTGCTCATGCGCAAGGGCCTCGACCTGCTCCATGTCGATGCGCTGGTCGTCCCGGCGCACGGTGTAGGAGACCGGCTTGAACCACTTGCCCGAAACGTTCGGGGGGGCGCCGTGGGTGAGATGGCCGCCGGCGGCGAGGTCGAGACCCAGGAAGGTGTCGCCCGGCTGCATCAGGGCCAGGAACACGCCCTGGTTCGCCTGGCTGCCGGAATTCGGCTGCACGTTGGCGAAGCCGCAATTGAACAGGCGCTTGGCCCGGTCGATGGCCAAGTTCTCGGCGATGTCGACGAACTGGCAGCCGCCGTAATAGCGGCGGCCCGGGTAGCCCTCGGCGTACTTGTTGGTCAGCACCGAGCCCTGCGCTTCCAGGACGGCGCGAGAAACGATGTTCTCCGAGGCGATCAGCTCGATCTCGTGCTGCTGGCGGCCGAGTTCTTGGGCCACCGCCTGCGCGATCTCCGGATCCGCGTCCGCGAGAGGAGCAGCGAAGAACGAGTTGGAGAAGTGCTTGTCGGCAGCAGTACCGGCGCTCATGGAAAGCCTCGATTGTTGAACGGGCGGACGCACCCGTAATCCGCTGGCGTTGGGCGGGCGGGCGTTCGAAGGCTGGATTACTACACGCGACCGGTTCCAAGGCCAAGCACAGGCATTTTTTTGCGTCTCACTAAAAAAATTCAGCACAGAGCGCGGGGCGCGGAGTCGAGGTATTAAGAGCCCGTGTCGTGGCGTCGCATCCGCCATGCAAAAGGCCCACGCTGTGAAGCGCGGGCCTGAGATTTTGGAGACCGGTGCGGTCGGACGTGAGGCTTAATTCTCCTCGTCGCCCGGCTCGAAACTCTGGACCGGCTCCGCACTGGCAACGGGGGTCGGGGCGGAGAGGGTCGAGGGCACGTTCACGCCGTCGCGCTTGTAAATGTCGTCACGGAACTGAACGAGGCCGTCCGGGGTCGACCAGGCGGTGATGTAGGTCCAGTAGACCGGCACCGGGCTCGCCAGAGTGGCGTCGACGCGCTTGCCGCTCTCGATCGCCTGCTCGACCTGATCTCGGCCCCAGCCGGGCGTGTCCTTGAGCAACCAGGTGATGTATTCGCGCACGTTCTGGACGCGGACGCAGCCCGAAGAGATGAATCGGAAGTCGTCGCCGTAGACGCCCTTCGAGTTCGTGTCGTGCATGAACACGCCGTAGGGATTCGGGATGTTGATGCGCACGATGCCCATCGAATTGAAGTCGGCCCCTGAATCCTGGCGATAACGGTAGCGGGTGCCCTCGTCCGAGTTCCAATTCACCGAGGCCGGGGAGATCTCATTCTCTCCTGCGAAGATGCGGATCTTGTTCTCGGTGAGATAGGTCGGGTCCTTCTGCATCTTGGGGATGAGGTCCTTCTTCACGATGGAAGCCGGGACCGTCCAGAAGGGGTTGAAATTGATCTGCGTCGCCTTGGTGTTCATGATCGGCGACTGGCGGTCAATCTTGCCGACACCGGCGGCGTGCAGGGTCACGACCTGTCCGTTCTCCACCGTCTGCACCAGGGCGGCGGGGATGTTGGTGATGACGAAGCGGTTGCCGAGGTTGCCGGCATAAGAGCGCAGCCGCACCACGTTGATTTCGAGCTGGTGAAGGCGAACATCGGCCGGGACATTCATGGCCGCCTGGGTGGTCTGGCTCATGGCGCCGGTCTGGCTCAGGCCATGCCGCGCCTGGAAGCGCTTCACGCCGGCCGCCACGTAGGAATCGTACACCCCTGAGCCGCCGGAGGCCGGGTCGAGGTCGCCGGTGATGATCAGGCGCTGACGCAGGGCCGCCACTGCCGGACCCTTCGCGCCGACGCGCAGGCGATCAGCGCCCGAGACTGATTTCCAGCCACCCCGATTGACGATGTCGCGGTAGCGTTCGATCATCTGCTCGGTGGCCGCGACGGTCTGCGGCGACAGGATCGGCGTCGACGAACGCTGCACCTGCATGGTGGCAGGCGAGGCATAGTCCTGCGCCCACTCGGCTTGTGCGAAGCCGCCCGCTTCACGCGCCGTCGCCGATTGCCCGACAAGGGCCGCCGACGCGAGCAGTGTGAAGCCGAACGCGCGGGTGTGGAAAGCCTGTTTCAGCATCGGACGGAAACTCTGATCTGATTGACGAAGCGACATGCGGTGTTGTCGATCTCGGCGCGACGCGCCGAGGTTCTGAACGCCCCTGTCGCGAACGTGTCGGGGTTGCGTTAAGAACTCATGGGGACCCGGCCACATTGTGGCATGGTCCGGTTTATCCCCGCGATCCCCGCATACATCCTCGTGACTGCGACCTGTGTGCCACAGCACCGTGGTCCGCTATGCAACCGGCATAGCGCAACGATAGCCAATGGCGTAAGCGGGATCACGATGACGCTCCCGGCAAAACAGCTCGGCCACGGGAATTGGGGCCCTTTGCGTGCGATCACTGCAGTGATCGCACTCTACGCTTTCGTCTTGCACGCAGTCCTGAGCGGTCTGGTTCCGCTTCCGTCGGCGGCTTCACATGGTCTCCTCTGTCTCGGTCAAACGGATGACTTAGATTCGGGAACGCCCAATGGCGCTCACACGCATCATCTACCCTGCTGCACCGTCGCCGGGTCGATGCTGCACGCCGCTCTGCCCGAGATCATGCCCCGCTCGATCACATGGCCGACGCCGGTCGTGTGCAGACATGCCTGGCAGCGCGAATTTTCAGCCTCCGCGCGCGGGCCGCCCGGCTCAATTCCCCATCCGCGAGGTCCCCCCTTCGTCTGATGTGATCAGTTCTCTGCGATCCCCTCAGACACGGACCATCCCCATGTGCAGACTTCCCCGAGCCCAATTCATCGCGGGCCTCGTCCTCACGCTTTCGACGACCGCCGCGCTGGCCCACGCCACCCTGGAGCGCAAAGAGGCGAGCCCGAATGCCAGCTATCGTGGCGTTGTGCAGATCACGCACGGCTGCGACGGGCAGCCGACCAACCGCGTCAGTGTTACAATTCCGGAGGGCATTATCGGCGCCAAGCCGATGCCGAAGCCCGGCTGGACCCTGAGCACCGAGAAGGGAGCCTACGCTCGCGCCTATCCGTACTATCACGGCGACATCCGCGAGGGGGTGAAGACCATCACTTGGACCGGCGGTCGCCTTCCAGACGATCAGGTCGATGAATTCACCTTCCTGGCGCGGGTCAGCGATGCTTACGCGCCCGGTAGTACTGTCTACTTCCCCGTCGAGCAGGATTGCGCCACAGGGCAGTATCGCTGGACCGAGATCCCGGCAGCGGGCCAGGACGCACATGCACTGAAATCCCCGGCACCCGGCGTGCGGATCGTCGCCGCCGTGTCAGCATCTGCCGGAGTTGATCACACCACGGCGAGTTCCGGCAAGGCCGAAGCGGCGAGCCTCAAGGCCGGGGATCTCAGCATCGAAACGCCGTGGATGCGCGCGACACCCGGCGGCGCCAAGGTCGCCGGCGGCTACGTCCGCGTCACCAACACGGGCACGCAGGCAGACCGCCTGATCGGCGCAGCAATCCCATTGGCGGGACGCGCTTCAATCCACTCCATGAGCATGGAGGGGGCCGTGATGCGCATGGCCCCGGTTGAGGGCGGCCTGGTCATCAAGCCGGGCGAGACTGTGGAACTGAAGCCCGGCGGATTCCACCTGATGTTCGAGGACCTCACGGGGGCGCCGAAAGCCGGCGAAGCGATTCAGGGAACGCTCCGCTTCGAGAAGGCCGGCACCGTTCCGGTCAGCTTCAGCGTGGCGCCGATCGGTGCGATGAAGCCGGGTGCGCCCGCAGCCGCGCCATCTGCGCCGGGTCCGCACGACCACTGACGCCGCTCCCCTCGCATGCGGGGCAATGGGGCCGACCTGATCCCGTCGCTCCCGCGTGGGGCGGTGCGGGCGGTGATCCGCAATGCAGCCTTCCCGTTCCAGTCTCCACTGCGCGATCCGTCGTGCGGCGTCCGCTCTCCCGTCCTCACCCCTCACCGGGATCATGCAGGCCCCTTCGCGCCATTGCGAAGCGTGGGCCCATGATCCGGAGCCTCACCGATGTCCGGTCCCCTGCCCTGCCGCCCCAGATTTTCCGTTGGTGCCCTCCTAGGCGGCGTCTCACTTCTGACGCTCTGCCTCGCCGGGACGCCCTCTCGCGCCGAGGAAACGGGCGCCGCAACACTCTCCGAGCTCAGCATCGAGGGCGCCTCAGCGGGTTCCCTGACGGTTCCCGGCGTCGCGGCCCAACGCGCGGCCGTGAGTGCCACGGTCGGGTCCGTCGCTTTCGTGGACGCCAAGGATTTCCAGGACCGCTACGCCAACACCCTGCGCGACACCCTCAAGGACGTACCGGGCGTCTACGTGCAGGAGCGCTATGGCCAGGAACTCAGGTTGTCGGTGCGTGGCTCCGGCATCGCGCGGGGTTTCCACCTGCGTGGTCTCGAGCTGTTGCAGGACGGCATTCCGCTCAACCTCGCCGACGGCAGCGGCGACTTCTACCAGATCGATCCTCTCGGCCTCCGCTCGATCGAGGTCTACAAGGGCGGCAACGCCCTGACCTTTGGGGCAACGACACTTGGCGGCGCCATCAACGTTGTGACGCCGACGGCCCAGACCGCCTTAGCGCCCAACATCCTGCGGATCGATGGCGGCGCGTTCAACACGATCCGCGAGAACGTCCAGGTTTCCCGCATCTCCGGCCCGGTCGATGTGCTGATCAACGGGACGATTACGAATTCCAATGGCTACCGGGACCACGAGACCCAACGGACCCAGAACTTCAACGCCAACCTCGGCTACCAATTGGCCCCGGGGGTCGAGACGCGTTTCTATGCCGGCGTCTACCTGACCGACCAGAAGCTCCCCGGTACGCTCAGTCTCTTCAACGCCCTCAACAATCCGACGCTGGCCAACCCCTCGGCGATCACCGGCAACCAGTCGCGCAAGGTCGAGACCGAGCGGATCGCCAATCGCACCTCGTTCCTGCTTGATGTCGGCAAGCTCGATATCGACACGTGGGCGATCCACAAATCGCTGTATCACCCGATCTTTCAGGTGATCGACCAGGACGGCTGGACCTATGGGATCGCCCCGCATTGGTCCGGGACCTTCGACGTCGCCGGCTATCGCAACGACCTGATCCTGGGCCTGCGTGCTTTCGCCGGCCAGAACTCGGCCCTGCAGTTCGTCAACATCGCGGGTCAGCGTGGCGCCCAGACGCTGCGCTCGCTCCAGAGTGCCTCAAATTACGAGGCCTACGGCGAAAATCGCTTCTGGTTCCTGCCGGACGTGGCGTTGATGGCGGGTGCCAAGGCCTTCTCGTCGAATCGCACCTACAGCAACAAGGGCGGGTTCACGGGTGGCAATGCCGTTCCATCCTCGGCCAACGAGACCTTTTCCGGCCTCAACCCGAAGGTGGGACTGCTGTGGCAGCCGCTGCCCGACATTCAGGTCTTCGGCGACATCACGGGATCGCGCGATGTGCCCGATTTCTCCGACCTCGTGCAGCAGAATTCGCTCAACACCACCTTCGTGCCCCTGCGTGCACAGAACGCGGTGACGTACGAGGCGGGGACGCGCGGCCGGATCGACCGGTTGTTCTGGGACCTGACCCTCTATCGCTCCGAGGTCCGCGACGAACTCATCAACTTCTCGATCAATCCCGGCCTCGGCATCCCGGCTGCGACCTTCAACGCGCCACGCACCCGGCACCAGGGCGTGGAGGCCGCGGTGTCCCTCGATGTGGCGCGCGACCTGATCGCTCCCGGTGACGGGCTCGTCGTCTCGCAGGTCTGGACCCACAACGACTTCCGCTTCATCGCCGATCCGGTTTTCTCCAACAACCAGATCGCCGGCATTCCGCGCGACGTGCTTCGGACGGTGCTCACCTACCGGAATCGGCAAGGCTTCCACATCAGCCCCTCGGTCGACTGGGTTCCGCAGGGGGCCTTCGCCGACCACGCCAATACCCTGAAGGTGCCGGGCTACGCACTGTTGAACATCGGTGCCGGAATCGATTTTCAGAACGGAGTCTCGCTATTCGTCGATGCCCGCAATCTGACCGACGCCCGCTACATCTCGGACATCTCGGTCGTCACGAATGCCCGGACCGTCGCGGGTGGTCCGGTGGCGTTCTACCCGGGCGTGGGGCGCAGCATCTTCGGGGGCGTCCGCGCCGGGTTCTGACTCGGCCTGGGATACGGATGATCCAAAAGGGTGCACCGTCGCGGCACGATCGATACAAGGGCGCGATGACCGAGGGTATCTCCATCGCGCCTGTGTCCGCCGTATCGGAACCAAAGCGGCTAGGCCACTCCGACGTGCATGTCGGGCGGGATGGCTGGCTCTTCCTCACCGGCGGTAGCAATGCCGTGCTCGACCAGTACGCCGACCCCGGTTTTCCACGCGCGAAGCTCTGGCGCTGGCGCCGAATTCTCGAAACACGGGTCCGGCGTTGCGTGGAACTCGGCACTCGCTATGCCCATGTGGTGGCACCGGAGAAGCTCGCGATCTATCCGCAGACCTGCGATGGACTCCCCTTCGATCCAGACCGGGCCCCGGTTCTTCGAATGGAGCGCTGGCTGCGCTTCTCATCTGCGCGGCGCCATTGGATCGATCTCGTTCGTCCGTTCCGCGCCCGCGCCGCTGAAATCCCGCTCTATCGTCGTACCGACAGCCACTGGAGCTTCTCGGGATATCTCCTCGCCTATGGGGAGATCTGCCGCCATCTCGGCCTCCGGCCCCGCGAGGATATCGCGCGGCGCTGTATCGGCTCGGCTGGGGCTTATGCGGGCGATCTCGGACTGAAGTTCGATCCCGTCCGCTCAGAAATGGCGGAGCCGTGCCTGTTCGACAGCGCAGCACGCCGCATCTACGCCAACAGCCTCGTGACTACCTTGGAGTCCCAGGGACGCGGCCGCGATGCGCATATCGGGGCCCACGTCATTTTCCGGAATGACTCACCGCAGGCCGATCCACGCCGTTTGGTGCTGTTCGCCGATTCTTATGGGCATCATACGGTCACGCCACACACGGCAAGCCTGACACCGATGCTCGCCGACACGTTTCGCGAGGTCCACGTTCTGTGGTCCACCAGCATCGATTGGGGCTACGTCGCCCGAACGAAGCCGGACTTCGTGGTCGCAGAGATCGCGGAGCGCTTCATGATCGACGTGCCGCAGACTGGGTTCAACATCGAGAAACTTGCGAAGCTCGCTCTGGCACGGAAGTCCGGCTGAACCGGCCAGAGCCCCAGCGAGGGCGCCGGGGCTCTGTTCAGCATAAGGGGACTTCAGTAAAGGCCACCGGCCTGAGCAGCACGGTCGGCATCCGGCGGCACCGCTGCCGGACCGCTGGACTGCTGGGCCGGCGCAGCGACGTAGGCGTCCGGCGGCGCGGTTCCGGGTTTGAACGCCTCGAGGATCGTGCCCCCGCCTTCACCCGAGCCGGCACGCATTCCGGATGAGGCGGAGACGCGGATCAGCTTGATGCCCGGGGGCACGCGGAACGGCGTCGGCGGTTTGTCCTTGAGGGCCAGCTTGAGGAAGTCGAGGGCAATGGGAGCCGCGAGGCCGCCGCCGGTGGCCCGATCGCCGAGCGAGCGCGGCTTGTCGAAGCCGATATAGACGCCCACCGCGAGGTCCGGTGAGAATCCCACGAACCAGGCATCCTTGGCGTCGTTCGTCGTCCCGGTCTTGCCGGCAAGCGGTTTGCCGATCTGCTTTAGGATGGTGGCGGTACCGCGCTGGACAACGCCTTCCATGATCGAAACCATCTGATAGGCGGTCAGCGGATCGAGCACCTGCTCGGAATCGTCGATGAGCTTGGGTTCGTCCTGGCCCGACCATTTATCCGCGTCGCAGCCGAGGCACTTGCGGTTGTCGTGCTTGTAGATGGTTTCGCCGACGCGATCCTGGATGCGATCGATCAGGGTCGGGCGGATGCGCCGCCCGCCATTGGCGAGCATCGAGTAGGCGGTGACCATGCGCATGACGGTGGTCTCGCCGGCACCCAGAGCCATCGGCAGCACGGGCAGCATGTCGTCGTAGACACCGAAGCGGCGGGCGTACTCGGCGATGAGCGGCATGCCGACATCCTTGGCGAGCCGCACCGTCATCAGGTTCTTCGAGTGCTCGATGCCATAGCGCAGGGTGTGCGGGCCGCCAGACTTGCCGTCGTAGTTCGACGGTGTCCAGGCTTCCTGGCCGGGGCCCGCCTCGATGGTGATCGGAGAGTCCTGCACGATGGAGGACGGGGTGTAGCCGTTGTCCAGCGCCGCCGAGTAGACGATCGGCTTGAACGACGAGCCGGGCTGACGCATCGCCTGGGTGGCGCGGTTGAACTGGCTTTCGTCATAGGAGAAGCCGCCGACCATCGCGTGGACGCGACCGGTATAGGGGTCCATCGCCACGATGGCGCCCGAGACCTCGGGACGCTGGCGCAGGCGGTACTGGTTGCGGCTGGTATCGGTCGCCTCGACGTAGACAACGTCGCCCGCGTTCAGAGCCGCAGCGGGCGAGCGCCCGGTCCAGCGGGTGCCCTCGGCCGTGATCGTGCCGGTCTCGCGATCCTTCGAGACGTGGCCCGAAGCTTCACGGCGCGGCTGGAGTCCGATCTGTGCGGCTCCCCCGGTGGTGCTCAACACCACAGCGAGGCGCCAGGGCTGCACGTCGCCGAGACCCGGAACCTCTGCGACGGCGAGGCCCCAGTCACGACCCACGAGATCGACCTTGGCCTGCGCGCCGCGCCAGCCATGCGACTGGTCGTAACGGATCAGGCCGTCCACGAGTGACTTGCGTGCCCAGGCCTGCATCTTCGGATCGAGCGTGGCGCGCACGGAGAGACCACCCTCGTAGAGCTTCTTCTCACCGTAGCGCTCGGCGATCTCGCGGCGCACCTCCTCGGTGAAGTAGTTGGCGTTGGCGGCATTGGCGAAGGCGACGCGCGGGTTGACGCCGAGTGGCATCTTGCGGGCGGCTTCGGCCTCCTCCTTGGTGATGTACCCGTTCTGGGCCATCAGCCCGATAATCTCGTTGCGCCGGTCCAGCGCCTTCTGGGTCTGGCGATAGGGGTGATAGTTGTTCGGCCCCTTCGGCAGCGCGGCCAGGTAAGCCGCTTCGTTGATCGTCAGTTCGTGCACCGACTTTCCGAAGTAGTCGAGCGCAGCCGCCGCGACGCCGTGCAGGTTGCGGCCGGGCACGATGGTGCCGAGAAAGATTTCGTTGAGATAGAGTTCGAGGATCTTATCCTTCGAGTAAGCCGCCTCGATCCGGAAGGCGATGAGCGCCTCCTTGGCCTTGCGCTCGAAGGTCTGCTCCGGCGACAGGAGGAAGTTCTTGGCGACCTGCTGGGTGATGGTCGAAGCACCCTGCTTCTTGCCGCTCTTGAAGTTCGTCAGCGCTGCGCGCACCAGCCCTTCGGGGTCGACGCCGCCATGCTTGTAGAAGTTCTTGTCCTCAGCAGACAGGAAGGCCGCGACGACGATTTTCGGCATCGCTTGGATCGGCAGGTAGAGGCGGCGCTCCGTGGCGTACTCCGCTAGCAACGAACCATCCGCCGCATGAACGCGGCTCATCACCGGCGGCTCGTAATTGGCGAGCGCAGCGTGGTCGGGCAGGTCCTGGCTGAACTTCCAGTAGAAGAACGCTCCCGCGCCCGCGGCCAGCACGAAGATCATCGCACCGACGCTGAACAGGAAGCCGAAGAAACGAAGGATGAAGCGCATCCGGGTCCCGTCCGTCGATGATCCACCGCCGCCGGTCGGCCGTGTCAACGCGCGCCAGCATGGCGTGCACTTCCTCGGACCGTGTCCCATCCCGAAATGCAAGGGTCCCGCCGCGGATTTGCGGTCGAGGCCACGATGTCGGCGGCGTTCGCTCATGAGCGCCACGATCCATCCCGCCGAGACGATCGGCGTCGGTGTGACCAGGGCGCTGTGAGCCCCGGTTTCACACGTATTCTATGGTGAAACTGGGGCGATTGCCGCCGACCGGCGTGCCGGCTGCGGCCGCGTCAGGGAGGTCCGACTTCCGAAGAACGCATCGATGGCCTTGGCCATGCCTCCGGTCACTTCGGCGCGCCAAGCCTCTGATTGCAGAAGGTCGAGATCGCGCTTGCTGGAGAGATAGCCGAGTTCGACCAGAACCGATGGGACATCCGGCGAGCGCAGGACCTGGAATCCCGCCTCGCGGTGCGGCTTCGTGCTCATTTCCATCACGGGTCCGAGATGGGTCATCAGTCCCTTGGCGAAGCCCGAAGAGAAGGTGCGGGTTTCGCGCAGGGTCAATTCCTGGAGGATATCTGCGACATGGCCGGGGCCTTCGTTCGATTCGGTGCCCGCTGCCGCGTCGGCACGGTTCTCGCGCTCGGCAAGCTTGGCTGATTCGGCGTCGGTAGCCTTCTCGGAGCCGGTGTAGATCGTGGCGCCGCGCACCTGAGGCGCCGATGAGATCGAATCCGCATGGATCGAAACGAAGAGGTCGGCCTTCGCCTCGCGGGCGAGGCGGACGCGTTCGGAGAGGGGAACGAAGACGTCGCGGTCCCGCGTCATCCGCACCCTGTAACGTCCGCTGGACTCGAGTCGGGCCACCAGGGCTTGGGCGAAGCCGAAGACGATATCTTTCTCGAACACGCCGGTTGCCGCGATGGCCCCCGGATCGGTTCCGCCATGGCCGGCATCGACCATGATGAGCGGGCGCGCGTCCGTCGGCTCCGGTAAGATCGCCGCTTTGCGCTGGGCGGGCGCGGGATCGCTTGAGACGGCGGCACGCCGAAAGCCCTCACGATCGCTGCGCTGGAAGTCGATGCTGAGCAGCACGGCGCCGTCGCGGGCCCGCGTGACCGTTTCGATCCGGCCCACCGTGGCGGGCTGGGCAAGGTCGACCACGATGCGCGACCGGCCGGGTGCGAACAATCCGTAGCGGAAGGAGGAGACGACGCCCTCGCGCTTCCGTCCGGTCTCCGGACCCAGTTGAAAGTTCACTTCCGCGAGATCGATCACCGCCCGGTCGGGACGCTCCATCACGAAGGCCTTCGCGTCGATGGCCTTCGAGAGCGTCAGGGTCAGCTTCGTCGTCGCATTGCTGGTGGAGAGATCTGCTGCGATGGCGACGGCGGCCTGAGAGCTGGCCCCGCGCAACTTTTCATTGTCCTGAGCCTGCGCGCTCGGGCAGACGAACGGGATCGCGCCGGCAAAGACGAGGGCGACGAGGGCGGAGCGGAGAAGGCGTAAGCGTCTCTGCATCGTTCCGGCATTCATCCTCGGGAGGACAAGCACGCCCCGGTTGGGCATGCTGTTAGCGAACTGCCATATGAAGCAGCCTCTACGAGATACGGACCGGATGGTTAACCGTTCCTCAAGCGGTGCCCCCGCTTCCGTGGAGCTTATGTCCCCACGGCGACAGGTTCGCGCAGCACGGGAATCCAGGCAGGACGCCGGGGGCCGAGCCCAGGATACGGGCCGATTCAAGCGGAAGACCGCGACCCGGAACAGGAAGGTCCTTGCCAAAACGTCGCGACGCTCTGTAATGATACGGTCCCCTTCCCGGCGCCGTGCGGTTTGCTCCGCGGCCCGCGGGTGCGATCCGGCTTCTTGCTGGATAGCCTTCGCAGTCGGTTCCCCGCGTCAGACAATGCGGCATGGCGAGGCTGGGTGGGAGTCGGTTCATTCGGTGGCTTTTTCGGCCGTCGCACCGTTCTTGGAATGCACGCCTGTCCTCGGACGGGCCCACACAGTCTTCGCGAGGTCAGGGAGAGAATGAGCGGACACACAGCATCGGTTGCCGTTGCTCGTGTTCAACGCCTGCGCGTTTCGCGTGGCGCCGCTGTCTCGTCGACCCTGGCCAGGATCAACCCCACGCGCGCCGAGATCCGGCGCCCAACGGCGGTTGACGGCAATCCCTTCCCCACAGCTTCCGCGACCCCCTTCCCCGGGTCGTCACGTGCACCGATCCGCCAGGCCAGTGAGCCTGGACCGAACGGCGCACCATCGGGACCGAGCGGTTCGAGGAGAACGACGTCGACCGCCATGTCGAAAGTTCGTCATGGCCAACAACAACAAGATGCTCATCGACGCGATGCACCCGGAGGAGACTCGGGTCGTCACGGTCCACGGGTCGCGGGTTGAGGAATTCGACTTCGAGGCCGCCAATCGGCGCCAGCTTCGCGGTAACATCTATCTCGCCAAGGTGACGCGCGTGGAGCCCTCGCTCCAGGCGGCCTTCATCGAGTACGGCGGCAACCGCCACGGCTTTCTCGCCTTCAGCGAGATCCACCCGGATTATTACCAAATTCCACTCGCCGACCGGCAGGCGTTGCTGGAAGACGAAGCCCGCGAGGCCGAGGAGCACCGCGAGCGCGAGGAGCGTAAGCCTCGCCGCCGCTCGCGCGGTCGTCGCGATGGGACGTCCGCCAAGCGCGCTCGGACCTCCGATACGGTGACGTCCGAGGATGTCGCCGCGTTCGTCGAGAACGATTCCGCGATCGGCGCAACGGACGCGCTCCTCGAGGGCGGCTTCACCGATGGGTCTCAGGAAATCGCTTCGCGTGGCGATGCCTCGGCCGACCTGCCGCAATCCGATCTCGGCAGTCCCGAGACACCCGCCTCTTCATCGGAAGCCTCCGAGGATCAGGCCCTCGTCGGTGCTACGGCCGAGGCGCCGATAGCCCCGGCCGTCGAACTGGCTCTCGAGGCCGCACCGATGGGTGACGGCGCGGCCTCTGGTTCCTCTGAGCGCGAGTCTCATCAAGTGGAGCCCTCGGACGCTGAATCTTCGAACGCTGAATCTTCGGAGACTAGGTCGTTCGAAGGCGAGACTTCTGTCGCCAACCTCCATGTCGAGCCTGAATCCGAGGACGACTCCGACGAGGACGATGACGAGGACGAAGAAGAGGACGATTCGGACGACGAGTCCGAGGATGATGACGATTCCGACGAGGATGAGGACGACGACGAGTCCGAGGGCGAGGACGGCGAGCGTCCGCAGAAGATCGCGCAGGTTGGCGGCGACGCTCTCGCTGAAATCCCCGAGCGTCCGCGCACTTACCGCCGGCACTACAAGATCCAGGAGGTGATCAAGCGCCGCCAGATCATCCTAGTGCAGGTCGTCAAGGAGGAGCGCGGCACCAAGGGCGCGGCGCTGACCACCTACCTCTCGCTGGCTGGCCGCTACTCCGTGCTGATGCCCAACACCGGTCGTGGTGGCGGCATCTCCCGCAAGATTACCTCGGCGGCCGACCGCAAGCGCCTCAAGGAAGTCGCGCAGGACCTGGAGGTCCCGGAGGGCATGGGCGTCATCCTGCGCACGGCCGGCGCTTCCCGGACCAAGCCGGAGATCAAGCGTGACTTCGAATACCTGATGCGCCTGTGGGAGAGTGTGCGCGAGTTGACGCTGTCCTCCTCCGCACCGGCGTTGGTCTACGAGGAAGGCTCGCTGATCAAGCGCGCTATCCGCGACCTCTACAACAAGGATATCGACGACATCCTGGTGGCCGGCGACGAGGCCTACCGCGAGGCGCGCGACTTCATGCGCATGTTGATGCCGGGTCAGTCCAAGGTCGTTCAGCCCTATCGCGATCCGACGCCGATTTTCGCGCGCTATGGGGTCGAGCAGCAGCTCGACGCGATGTTCTCGACCCATGTGACCCTCAAGTCGGGCGGATACCTCGTCATCAATCCGACCGAGGCCCTCGTCTCCATCGACGTGAACTCGGGTCGCTCGACCCGCGAACACGACATTGAGGACACTGCCCTGCGCACCAATCTGGAGGCGGCCGAAGAGGTCGCCCGCCAGCTGCGCCTGCGCGACCTCGCGGGCCTCGTCGTCATCGACTTCATCGACATGGAGGAGAAGCGCAACAACCGCGCCGTCGAGAAGAAGCTCAACGAGTGTTTGAAGAACGATCGCGCTCGCATTCAGGTCGGTCGCATCTCGCCCTTCGGTCTGCTGGAGATGAGCCGTCAGCGCATCCGCACCGGCATGCTCGAGAGCTCGTCCCTCCCCTGCGCCCATTGCGGCGGTTCGGGCTACGTTCGCGCCACGTCGTCGGTGGCGCTGCAGATCCTGCGGGCGATCGAGGAGTCGCTGCTCAAGAGCACCAGCCACAACCTCATCCTCAAGACCCGCACCGAGGTGGCGCTCTACATCCTCAACCAGAAGCGAGCCCACCTGAGGGAACTCGAAGTCCGCTTCGGCGTCTCGGTGACCATTGCGGCCGACGAGCGCCTGGCCGCCACCTCCGCCTTCCAGCTCGACCGTGGTGAGCCTGCGACCCGGGCCGAGGGGCCGGTCACCGGGGTGCGTGCCGTGGCGATCAATTCCGCCCTGGAGCCAGAGGAGGATTTCGATCCGGAGATCGAGGAGGAGATCGTCGAGGTGGAGGCCGAAGAGGTCGAAACCGGCAACTCCACCGAAGACGCAACCGAGAAGGCCTCCGAGAGCGGCGATGGCCGTGGCGGGCGTCGTCGCAGGCGCCGGCGTCGCGGTGGTCGCCACGAGACCGGCGATCAGGCCGGTGCCGAGAGCACTGCGACTGATGGTGACGACGAGGGCGAATCCGATGAGCCGGAGGAGATCGCTGCGCAGGCCGAGACTGACGAGGGCGTGTCGCCCGCCGAGGCTTCGTCGGCTGGCGAGGATGATGGCAGCGGGCGTCGTCGCCGTCGGGGTCGGCGCGGTGGCCGTGGTCGTGATCGCGACGGCCGTACCCGGGACGGCGAGAGCAACGTCCAGGAGTTCGCCGGCAAGGAGTTCGGAAACTCGGAGTCCGGCGACCGGCCGGTTGCTTCGGTCGAAGGAGACGAGGGGGCGGCTGACGCGCCGTCCGCCTTCCTCGGCGGCGAGGAGCCGGTGAGCGCCGAGGCGGTGTCCGAAGCCGTGGCTCCGTCGGCGCCGGAGGAGGCCGGCGCCGTTGCGCTGGAACTGCCGGTCGCAACCGAATTCCCCGAGGGCAACGAGGCTGCTCCGGTCGAAACCCCTCAGGCATCGGCCGCATTGGCGCCGGCCCCGGCGAAGCCTGCTCCCGAGCCGGTGGCGGTGGTTCTCACGCCGCCCTCCGATCCGGATCGTCCGAAGCGTGCCGGCTGGTGGTCGCGCACCAAGGCGGCCCTGACGGGCGAGTGAAAGCCGCCACAGTGCCATGAACAGAGCGGGGTGGGCATGAGCCCGCCCCGTTTTACGTTTCAGCGCAGCCACGCCTTGAGGCGTCGCACCGCATCCACGCAATCGGCGTTCGAGCCGGCGAAAGAGAAGCGGACGTGATGGCCGCCATCCCGTGCGTCGAAATCCAAGCCCGGGGTCGCCGCAACCCCCGCTTCGTCGAGCATGCGCCGGCAGAAGGCGACCGAGTCGTCGGTCAGGTTCGAGACATCGGCATAGAGATAGAAGGCGCCGTCGGCCGGATGTGTCCGCCCGAGTCCGAGACCCGGGAAGGCGTCGAGCAGCAGCGCTCGATTGGCGGCATAGCCCGCCCGCACAGTTTCGACTTCCTCAGCAGCGTCGAAGGCGGCGAGCGCAGCCACCTGCGATAAGTACGGCGGTGAGATGTAGAGGTTCTGCGCCAGCCGCTCGACGGGACGGGCGAGCCAGTCCGGCACCACCATCCAGCCGATGCGCCATCCGGTCATGCACCAGGTCTTCGAGAACGAGTTGATGACGATCGCTTCGTCATCGTAGCGCAGGGCGGTCTCCGTCGGCACGCCGTAGGCGAGCCCATGATAGATCTCGTCGGAGATGAATCGGAGGTTCAGAGTCCGGGCCGTGGCGCAGAGGTCAGCGAGGCGTTCGGGTTCGATCACCGTGCCGGATGGGTTGGCCGGACTCATCACCAGGATGCCCGACAATCCTTCGCGTTCGTGCAGCGCCCGCAGGGCGGAGCCGGTCGGGGCGAACCGGTCGGCATCTTGCAGAACCAGGGGCGCCGGGACCAGGTCAAGGGCGTTCAGCAGGCTGCGATAGGCCGGATAGCCCGGCTGCGGCACCGCGATGCGGGCGCCGGCATCGAACAACCCGAGGAAGGCCAGCACGAAGCCCGCCGACGAGCCGGTGGTCACCACGATGCGGCTTGGTGACACCGTGACTCCATAGGTCTCCGTATAGTGGCGCGCGATGCGCTCGCGCAGAGCCGGCAATCCCAGGGCCTGGGTGTAGGGCAAGGCGCCGGTCGCAAGGGCGGCTTGCGCCGCCGCGATCACGGCTCGGGGCGCCGGTGCCGAGGGCTGGCCGACCTCCATATGGACGACGCCCTCCCCGCGTGCCTCGCGCGCTGCGGCGGCCGACATCACGTCCATGGCCAGGAAGGGTGCAACGCGGGCTGCGCGCTGGGATGAGAACTTCGGAGCGGGGATCGGAGCTTGTGTCATCCGCCCCGTCATAGCCCCTGCGCGGGACCGGGGACAAACCCGCCATTCGGCGATTGACCGCCCGCCGCGAAAACGCCTAACCCGGCCGCTAACCGCATGTCTAATTGAGATGACCCCTGATGGCCGGCCTACGTCTGACCGGTCCCGCCCCGCGAGGACGTATGCCCCTCTTCCGTACTCTGCTCTGCGCCACGATTCTCGCCGGCACCCTGGGTGTCGCCTCGGCGCAGACCACCACGAGCCAAACCGCTCCGGCTGCCGCGTTCACGGACGTTCAGCGCCAGGCGATCGAGGGCATCATCAAGGATTACCTCGTCAAGAACCCGGACGTGCTGCAGGAGGCGATCGCGGAAGGTGAGCGCCGGCAGCAGGAGACGCAGAAGCTTGCTCAGTCCGCCGCGCTCAAGGAGGCGCGTGAGGCCCTGATCAATTCGCCCCATGGCGTGGTCGCGGGCAACCCGAATGGCGACGTCACGATGGTCGAATTCTTCGACTACAATTGCGGCTATTGCCGCAAGGCGCTGTCGGACATCCAGGCTCTCATCAAGGGCGACCCCAAGCTGCGCGTCGTCCTCAAGGACTTTCCGGTTCTCGGTGCCGAGTCGCTGGAAGCGAGCAAGATCGCACTGGCGGCCAAGCAGCAGCTCAAGGGCGATAAGGTCTTCGAATTCCACACCAAACTCCTCGAATCCAAAGGTCGGGTGAACGGCGAACGCGCGCTGGCCGTTGGCAAGGAGATGGGTCTCGACGTCAGCCGCCTGCTCAAGGATGCGCAGGGTCCGGAGGTGAAGGCCGCCCTGTCCGAGAACGTCGGGCTCGGCGACAAGCTCGGCCTTTCGGGAACCCCCGCCTTCATCATCGGGGACGAGGTCATCCCGGGTGCGGTTGGCGTCGAGCCGATCCGCAAGACCATTTCCGACGTGCGCCAGTGTGGCCACGCGAACTGCTGAGCCCACGCGCCTCCCGCCCCGATCCGTTGCCACCTTGCGAGTCCCGTCTGGCGGCGACATTTCCCGTCGATCCTAGCCGCACCCTGCGCCTGACCTGAAGACGACCGAGCCGATGTCCAAGAACGACCCTTTCGATCCGGAGCTCGTCCGCGAGCTTGCCAAGCTCATCAACGAGACCGATCTCAGCGAGATCGAGGTCGAAAAGGGCGATCTGCGCATCCGCGTCGCCCGCCGCATCGAAGCGGTCCAAGTGCAGGTGGCCGCGCCCGCGCCGGCGCCCGCGATGGCCGCCGTCTCGGCTCCCGTCCCCGCTCCGGGCCCGGGCGGCGGGGTCGATCGCGGCAAGGCCGGAGCCGGGCATCCGGGTGCCGTGCCCTCCCCCATGGTCGGTACCGCCTATCGCCGCCCATCGCCGGAAGCGAAGCTGTTCGTCGATGTCGGGTCCAAGGTTGAGGCGGGCGAGAAGCTCCTCCTGATCGAGGCGATGAAGACCTTCAACGAGATCGTCGCTCCCCGCTCGGGCACCGTCACCGCCGTCTTCGTCGAGGACGGGCAACCCGTCGAGTTCGGCGAACCTCTCCTCGTCATCGAGTGAGCCGGGCCGCACCCATGTTCGAAAAGATCCTGATCGCCAACCGGGGCGAAATCGCCCTGCGGATCCTGCGCGCGGCCAAGGAACTCGGAATCGCGACCGTGGCGGTCCATTCCACGGCCGATGCCGATGCGATGCACGTGCGTCTGGCCGATGAAAGCGTCTGCATCGGCCCACCGGCAGCCCGCGACAGCTACCTCAACATCCCGTCGATCATCGCTGCCTGCGAGATCACCGGGGCCGATGCGGTCCATCCCGGATACGGCTTCCTCTCCGAGAACGCCCGCTTCGCCGAGGTGCTGGCCCACCACAATATCGGTTTCATCGGTCCCAAGGCGGAGCATATCCGCATCATGGGCGACAAGATCGAGGCGAAACGCACGGCGAAGCGTCTCGGTATTCCGTGCGTTCCCGGCTCGGAGGGTGGCGTCGAGGATCCCGAGGAAGCCAAGCGGATCGCGGCTGAGATCGGGTATCCCGTCCTGGTCAAGGCGGCCTCCGGTGGGGGCGGCCGCGGCATGAAGGTCGCCCGGACCGAAGCCGATCTCGAACAGGCGCTCGGCATGGCCCGGACCGAGGCCAAAGCGGCCTTCGGTGACGATGCGGTCTACCTGGAGAAGTATCTCGAGAAACCGCGCCATATCGAGGTGCAGGTGCTCGGGGATGGACGCGGCCATGCGGTGCATCTGGCCGAACGCGACTGCTCCCTGCAGCGACGGCATCAGAAAGTCTGGGAGGAAGGCGGGTCGCCCGTCCTCGACGCTGAGATGCGAGCCGAGATCGGCGGTATCTGCGCCCGTGCGATGCAGGAACTCAAGTATCTCGGCGCTGGAACGGTGGAATTCCTTTACGAGGATGGCCAATTTTACTTCATTGAGATGAACACGCGCATCCAGGTGGAGCATCCGGTCACCGAGATGATCACCGGGATCGATCTCGTGAACGAACAGATCCGTGTTGCGGCCGGCCTGCCTCTGTCGGTGACGCAGGATGAGATCAAGGTTGAAGGTCACGCCATCGAGTGCCGGATCAATGCCGAGCATCCGGCGACCTTCCGCCCCTCGCCCGGTCTGATCACCTACTTTCATCCTCCCGGCGGCCTTGGGGTTCGCGTCGATTCGGCCGTGTTCCAGGGCTATCGGATTCCACCCAACTACGATTCTCTGATCGGCAAGCTGATCGTGCACGGGCGTACGCGCAACGAGTGCCTGATGCGCCTGCGCCGGGCTCTGGATGAGTTCGTCGTCGACGGCGTCGATACGACTTTGCCGCTCTTCCGGACCCTCGTTCGCAACCTCGATGTGCAGAACGGAGATTACGACATCCACTGGCTGGAGGGATTTCTGGCCGATGGGGGACTCGATGAGCCGTAGGCAGGCAAGCACATGAAGCGCTGGTGGTGGAGATCAGCGGAACGAGAGGGTGGGCGGCTGGTTTCTTTTCCAGCCGCTTCGCTGGTGCCTCGTCCCGGAAGGTGCCAGCTTCATCACAAGGACGTTTTCCTGTGCGCTTGAATACTTTTCTGATCGCCGGTCTACTGCTTGCTGGTCCCGCCCTGGCGCAATCCCCCTCTGGCAATGTCGGCCAGCCCGAGCGCACCGTGCCGCAAGCCGGAGGGACGACGAAGGGTCCGATCGACAATCCGTCCACGCGCGGCATGGCACCGGCGACCGGCTCCGCCGCACCGGTTGGTGAGCGCGGCATGAGCCCCGGGGCTGGTGCGGTGGACTCGGCGAAGGGCGGCAACGCGAACGACACCAATCGGAGCGTTCCGAACACCGGCGGTACCTCAGGTGGCCCAGCGCGCTGAGGCTTTCCTGGCCCCTCGCGCCGCGGCTGATCCATCCTGAAAGCCGGCTCCTCACGGGGCCGGTTTTTTCATGCTGGGTTTCAAACCGCCTGAGATTGCTGAATCCCGTGTGAGATTGCGCACAATCAGGTTGCGCGTCAGCATCCTTCAAGTGACACGGATGAGATCTTCGTTGCTCGCATCGACCCGGCAAAACGCATCGAACTGATCCATTTCGGCAGGTTTTGCGGGGCATGGGAATGATATCGAATTCGTCCATTGCATGAACCTGCGACACGTTGCCAGCGAAACAATCTCTGGAACGCATTGGCGGACCACGACTTCTCACCCCGCATCCGCCAAGTGGAGGCGATTTGAGCCAAGGGCGCTCGGTGGTGATCCTCCATGTCAGCGACTGAATATTCCTAACGACCGAAAGACTTCCATGCGCATTTTCAGCCTTGGCTTCGCCGCCGCAACGCTTATCGCGACCGCCGCCCTCGCCCAGTCACCGTCCGGCAATGTCGGCCAGCCGGAGCGTGCCGTTCCGCAGGCCGGCGGCACCACCCGTGGTCCGATCGACAACCCGTCGACGTACGGCGGCTACCGCAATGTCGACGGCCGCGTTGACATGAACGTGACCGGTTCGGTCGTCGAGACACCCTACACGTCGAACCGCGAAGCGATCGTCGATGATTCGGCGAAGGGCGGAAATGCCGAGCAGCCGAACCGCATCGTGCCAAACCTCGGCACGACGTCTGGCGGTCCGAGCAACTGAGACGCGCGAACGTTCATTGAAGAGGTCGGGGCGGTGCCGCGAGGCGCCGCCCTTTTTCACTAATTGGACCCTCGCACGACGCGTCGCCTCTGGCCTTCCGCGCGGCTCCGCTTCAAAATCGTCGCATGTACGATGGCGACCGTGTTGAGATCACGCCCGAGATCCTGCTGAAGGCCTATGCGGCCGGGATCTTCCCGATGGCGGAGGATGCGGACGACCCGGCCGTCTACTGGGTCGAGCCGCGCGCGCGGGGTGTTCTGCCCCTGGACGGCTTTCATGTCGCCAAGCGGCTTGCCCGGACGGTTCGCTCTGACGTCTTCGAGGTTCGGACCGACCAAGACTTCGATGCGGTGATCGCCGGTTGCGCAGCTCCGCGCGATGACGCCGAGCGAACCTGGATCAATGGTCGGATTCGCGAACTCTATGGGGCTCTTTTCGAAGCCGGGCATGCGCACACCGTCGAGGTCTTCCTTGAGGGCCAGCGGGTTGGCGGCCTCTACGGCGTTTCCCTCGGGGCGGCATTCTTCGGGGAAAGCATGTTCCATACGGTGCGCGATGCTTCGAAGGTCGCGCTCGTCCATCTCGTGGCGCGCCTACGCGCAGGCGGTTACCGCCTCGCCGACACCCAGTTCGTCACCGATCACCTGACGCAGTTCGGGGCCGAGGAGTTGCCTCGCCATATCTACAAGCGGCGGCTCGCCGAGGCGATCCTCCAGCCGGCGGATTGGAACGTCTGGCCAGGGGACGGTTCCGTGGGCGGGCGGCAAGCCCTGGCCGCGCTCGGAGACGCTTGAGTGCGCTGCGTCCGCGCCTGTCTTACCGGAACAGGGCGTCGAACAGCGATTGCGGCGGCGGCGGAGCGGCCGCCGGGCCTTCGTTCGACGGGAAAAACTTCCGTGAGGGCTTCTGTTTGGGTTGCACCGGCACGCCGCGCGGTGCTTCCACATCCACCTGTCCGTTCGGGTTGACCTGCTGGGCAGTGCGGGTCGCGTCCTGCCCGCTCTTCGGACGCCGGGTCTTCTCCGGCTTGGAGGCCATGGCCGGCACGTCCTCCTGCTCCCGCGCCTCGGCGATCACGTCAGCGCCACCCTTACAATCGACAAGCCAGACATCGTAGATCGGATGTTCGATGGCATGGAGACCTGGGCTCGAGGCGAACATCCAGCCCGTGAAGATGCGACGGTACTTGTTGTCGAGCGTCACTTCGTCGACCTCGAGGAATCCCGTGGTCTTCGGGCTCTCCGTTGGCGGCCGGCTGTAGCAGACGCGCGGCGTCAGTTGCAGGGCGCCGAACTGCACCGTCTCGTCTACCGCCACCTCGAAGGAGACGATGCGCCCGGTGATCTTGTCGAGGCCGGAGAACACCGCAGTCGGGTTCTTGATCTTGTCGGCGGAAGCCGGAACGGCGAGCAGGCCCGTCGCGATCGACGCGAGGATAAGGCGCTTGACCACGGGGCGGTACGATCCTGCTGTGCTGCGGCTCACGGGCGCCCCCTCTCGGCTGCGCTCTCATCGGAGCGGCGGTGCGAGGGCGAGGTTAGGCCTGAGAAGATTGGTGGAAAAAGGGCCGCGGCGTCCCGAATGCCGGGCGTTCGGGATCAGTTGCCCGGGCTCCACGGAACGTAATCGCCGGTCGCCGCCGGTCGCTGGCCGACATTGAGCTGCGAACCGCGGGGCCGATAGGCACCGCTCGTGCCCGTGAGATTTTCAACATGAGGCTTCTGCCACTCGCGTGGCGTGTAAGTCTCCTCGCTCGGTGGCACATCGCCGTTGTGGCAGAGCCAGCTGCGCCAGCCGGGAGGTACCTTCGAGGCGTCGGCGTAGCCGTTATAGACGACCCAGCGCCGTTCGGTTCCAACGGAGCGATCAATGAGCGCTCCCTGCGCGCGATAATAGACGTTGCCGTGATCGTCGGAGCCGACCCGCTGCCCGCGCCGTGCCGTGTATAGCGCGAGCGACATGGTCTGCCCGTTCCACCAGGTGAAAATCCGCAGGAGCGTGTCCTTGAGAGCCATTGCGTTCGCCTGATTGGGGCGTGGAAACCCCGCCATCGAGTGTCGGCGGGACTATGGTGAGGTGCCCCCCGTAAGTCCAGTCGCCGTGGCCCCCTCCGAGACCGGGTCGGTGGCTACGAGTGCGGCGGAAATCCCACACCCCGGGCGTTAACCATCCCTTCGACGAAGGTGGCGATCCAACAGCCTGTGGGTGGAAAAATTTTCGCAGGCGAATCTCTCAGGCCGAAAGGGCACTTACGAAGGCCCCCGGGATATCCACAGGATTCAGGTCTATCCTACTACATCTAGCCGGGAACACGCAGTCGGCACACTAGTTATTGACGTGAGCCCCCTCAGCGGGATACCTTCGGAACATCGCCGAGGCTGTCGCGTCACCGGCGGATCACCGAATTTTCGTTGCTGAGTTCAGCGCTTCGCGAGCGGTCGCGGACGCTTGCCATCTTCCTTCTTGGACACGGTGCCGCGCTCCGATGCGTGGCTCGGGAGACAGGTTACATGCGGTTCGAGCGGCGCCACACCACGGCCGGACAATCCCCCTACGCGACGATTCCCTTTCGCAAGACGCTGAGCGAGATCCGCAATCCGGACGGCTCGACGGTCTTCCGCTTGGACGGCATCGAGGTGCCGGAGAGCTGGTCCCAGGTGGCGAGTGACGTCCTGGCGCAGAAGTACTTCCGCAAGGCCGGTGTGCCGGCGGCGCTCAGGAAGGTCGAGGAAAACGACGTGCCGTCGTTCCTGTGGCGTTCCGAGGCCGATCTGAACGCCCTTGCCGAGCTGCCGGAAGCCGAGCGCTACGTTTCCGAGATCTCGTCCACGCAGGTGTTCGATCGTCTCGCCGGGTGCTGGACCTACTGGGGTTGGAAGGGGGGTTACTTCAGTTCCGAGGAGGATGCGTCGGCATTCCTCGACGAACTGCGCTTCATGCTCGCGCGCCAGATGGTGGCGCCGAATTCCCCGCAATGGTTCAACACCGGCCTGCACTGGGCCTACGGCATCGATGGGCCGGCGCAGGGCCATTATTATGTCGATTACCGCACGGGCGAGTTGACGAAGTCGGCCTCTTCCTACGAGCATCCGCAGCCGCATGCCTGCTTCATCCAGGGCGTGCAGGACGATCTCGTCAACGAGGGTGGCATCATGGACCTGTGGGTCCGTGAGGCGCGCCTGTTCAAGTACGGCTCAGGCACCGGCTCGAACTTCTCGATGTTGCGCGGCGAGAACGAGAAGCTCGGCGGCGGCGGCAAGTCCTCCGGGTTGATGTCCTTCCTCAAGATCGGCGACCGGGCGGCCGGTGCCATCAAGTCGGGCGGGACGACGCGTCGCGCTGCCAAGATGGTCATCGTCGACATCGACCATCCGGATATCGAGCAGTACATCGACTGGAAGGTGAAGGAGGAGCAGAAGGTTGCGGCCCTCGTCACAGGCTCCAAAATCGTCTCCAAGCACCTCACTGCGGTGATGAAGGCCTGCACCCAGTGTGAGGCCGAGGGCGACGCCTGCTTCGACCTGGAGCGTAACCCTGTCCTGAAAAAGGCCGTGAAGGCCGCGCGCAAGGACATGGTGCCGGATTCCTACACCAAGCGGGTGATCCAGTTCGCCCGCCAGGGTTTCACCAAGATCGACTTCCCCGTCTACGACACCGACTGGGATTCCGAAGCCTACCTCACAGTGGCCGGGCAGAATTCGAACAACTCGGTCTCGCTGACCGACGATTTTCTGCGCGCCGTGGAGAACGATGCTCCTTGGGAGCTGAAGGCCCGCACTACCGGCAAGACCACGAAGACGCTGCCGGCGCGTGAGTTGTGGGAAAAAATCGGCGAGGCCGCCTGGGCTTCGGCTGATCCGGGCCTGCACTTCAACACGACGATGAACGATTGGCACACCTGCCCGGCGGGCGGGCGGATCCGGGCTTCGAACCCATGCTCCGAGTACATGTTCCTCGACGACACCGCCTGTAACCTCGCCAGCGCCAACCTGCTGACGATGTATGACCGAGCCGCGAACCACTTCGACGTCGCCGCCTTCGAGCATCTGAACCGCCTTTGGACGGTGGTGCTGGAAATCTCGGTGATGATGGCGCAGTTCCCCTCCAAGGAGATCGCCGAACTCTCGTTCCGCTACCGGACGCTGGGCCTCGGCTACGCCAATATCGGTGGCCTGCTGATGAGCATGGGCCTGCCCTACGACTCGGATAAAGGTCGTGCCCTGGCCGGCGCCCTCACGGCCATCATGACTGGTGTCGCCTACGCGACGTCAGCGGAGATGGCCGGTGAACTCGGGTCGTTCCCGGCTTACGAGGAGAACGCGGACGCCATGCTCAAGGTGATCCGCAACCACCGCCGCGCGGCGCATGGCGAGGCGGAGGGCTACGAGTTCCTGTCGATCGCCCCCGTGCCTCTCGACCTCACCAACGTCCCCCAGGCCGACATCGCCGAGCGGGCGAAGCATGCCTGGGACCGCGCCCTGGCGCTAGGCGAAGAGCACGGGTACCGCAACGCGCAGGCGACCGTGATCGCGCCGACCGGCACGATCGGCCTCGTGATGGATTGCGACACCACCGGCATCGAGCCCGACTTCGCCCTGGTGAAGTTCAAAAAGCTCGCGGGCGGCGGCTATTTCAAGATCATCAACCGTGCGGTGCCCGATGCCCTACGCACCCTCGGCTACCGCGAAGCGGAGATCGCCGAGATCGAGGCCTACGCCGTCGGTCACGGGTCGATGGGCCAGGCCCCCGCGATCAATCCGGGCTCGCTCCGCGCCAAGGGCTTCACCGACGACAAGCTCGCTGCCGTCGAGGCTGGCCTGAAGCAGGCCTTCGACATCAAGTTCGTGTTCAATCGCTGGACGCTGGGCGATGATTTCCTCACGGACGTGCTGAAGGTTCCGGCCGAGAAGCTGGCCGACCCGACCTTCGAGATTCTGCCCTTCCTCGGCTATTCGAAGAAAGACATCGAGGCGGCCAACACCCACATCTGCGGTGCGATGACCCTTGAGGGAGCCCCCTTCCTCAAGACCGAGCACTACGAGGTGTTCGATTGCGCCAATCCGTGCGGCCGCATCGGCAAGCGTTATCTCTCGGTTGAGAGCCACATCCGCATGATGGCGGCGGCGCAGCCCTTCATCTCGGGGGCCATCTCCAAGACCATCAACATGCCCAACGACGCCACCGTCGAGGATTGCAAGAACGCCTATAAGCTGTCCTGGACCCTAGCCCTGAAGGCTAACGCCCTCTACCGCGACGGCTCGAAGCTGTCGCAGCCTCTGAACTCGGCCCTGATCGCCGACGAGGAGGACGATGCCGACGAGATGATCGAGGCCCTGGCCGCAGCGCCGGCCGCCGCCAAGGCCGCGCAGGTCGCGGAGAAGATTGTCGAGCGGGTGATCGAGCGCGTCGAGCGCATCCGGTCGCGGGAGAAGATGCCCCATCGGCGCAAGGGCTACACCCAGAAGGCGGTCGTGGGCGGGCACAAGGTCTACCTCCGCACCGGCGAGTACGATGACGGTCGCCTCGGCGAAATCTTCATCGACATGCACAAGGAGGGGGCCACCTTCCGCAGCCTGATGAACAACTTCGCCATTGCGATCTCGCTGGGCCTCCAATACGGCGTGCCCCTGGAGGAGTATGTCGAGGCCTTCACCTTCACCCGCTTCGAACCCGCGGGCTTCGTGCAGGGCAACGACGCGATCAAGAACGCGACCTCGCTTCTCGACTACGTGTTCCGCGAGTTGGCCGTGTCCTATCTCGGCCGCGCCGACCTCGCCCACGTCAACCCATCCGAGATCGGCGGCACGGTGATCGGCGGCGGCGAGACCGACACCACCCGCGATCCTGCCCGGACGGAAACCACCGCAGCCAGTGTGGTGTCCCGCGGCCTCCTGCGCGGGTCAGCCGACCGTCTCACCTTGATCCAGGGTGGACCGGCCGGCGGAACGGTTGGCGTCGGTGCGGCCTCCACCGGCCAGACGTCGCCGGCCGGTGGCGTAGTCCACGCTTTGCGCGGCGCGACGGCGCTGAAAGCCGAGCCGGTTGCGGCCGGACGCGCCGAAGCGCTGGTCGACGCCCTCCCCTTCGCCAAGCCGGAGCGATCGGTCTCTGACCGCCGTGCCGAAGCAAAGATGAAGGGCTATGTCGGCGAAGCGTGCCCCGAATGCGCAAACTTCACCCTGGTCCGCAACGGCACCTGCCTGAAGTGCGACACCTGCGGCGGAACAACTGGCTGCAGCTAAGCTGGATGCGGGCGGTGTTGTTGTAGCCGACAGGGGAGTTTGGACACGAAGACGGGATGTTTGGAAGCACGCGATAGGGGAGTTTGGTCATTCCCCCCTGTCGCCCCCTTGAGGAGGTCCCTCTCCGAGGCTTGACGTGATGGCCAAGGGCGAAAGACGGTTACGGCCCAGGAATGTTGGCCGTAACCTTCAATAGGCAAAGAGGCCGCGGCCCAGCGGGTCTGAGCTTCGACACCGGCGATTTTATCGCCGAGCGCAGCCAAGCTCCGCGACATTAGGGAAACGACCGTGCGGAAACCTGATGAGTGCGATGCCGGCTCGGTGGGCGACCTTTCCCTCGTTGATCGGATATTTGCTACGTTCATCGATGCCCTTGCCGGCACGGCCGACTGTGCCGACATCGCCGAGCGTCTCAAGGTCACGCTCATGGTTGACCGGGACTTGAGCGAAGCGGCGCTCGATCGTGCGCTGTTCGATGCCCAGCAGCCATGATCAAGGTTGAGTCCCTCACCATTTTCGAGTTCCGGGGCATCAGGGAGCTGACCCTCTCACTCAACCGGAAGAACTTTGCGGTCTGCGGACCGAACGGGACCGGGAAGAGCGGTGTTGTCGATGCTTTGGAGTTCGTGCTCGCCGGAACGATCTCGCGTCTGACTGGGAAGGGGCGCGGCGATCTCTCGGTGAAGGGACACGGGGCCCACGTCGATTGCCAGGAAGCCCCGGACAAGGCCTTTGTCGAGGCGGTCGTCTGGATCCCGTCGCTGTGCAAGTCCGTCACTGCTCGCCGGACCGTGAAGGCGCCTTCGTCGCTTAAGCTGACCCCCGACAGCGCCGAAGCGCGGGCGGTGTTCCGCCAGTTGGAAGCACATCCGGAGATCGCGCTTTCCCGAAGGGAGATCATTCGTTTCGTGCTCGCGGAGCCCGGTCAACGCGCCAAGGATGTCCAGGCGCTCCTGAAGCTCGACGAGTTGGAGGCGCTGCGGACGCGCCTGCAGAAAATTGCCAACGCACTGGAGGTCACTCGGAAGAGAGCGGTCGCCGAGCTGGACACGGCAGGTACGAACCTAGCCCGGGCGATGGACATCGCCGGAGCGACGGATCGACAGATCCTCGAAGCGGCCAACAGGCGCCGCTGCGTAGTCGGTCTCGCACCGTTGCAAGCGCTCGCCTCGGTAACATCCCTCCGCGAGGGGTTGCCAACTCCGGAAAGCAACCAGGCCTCGCGCGTCAACAAGGCCGTCGCCAAGGTCGATGTCGCGGCTGCAGTCGTCAGCCTCCGGTCGAGGTCGGAGGAACCATTCTCTTCGCTGGTGGCCGAGGCGAAAGCGGCAATCTGCGCCTTGCAGGTCGACCAGACGATGCTGAGCGCCGTCGTCGGCGACGATTTCCTGAAGACCGCCTTGGAGCTCTACGACGGGGAAGTCTGCCCGGCCTGCGACACGCCGAAATCCTTGGAGGAGTTCGGCGCCATCATCGGCGGGAAGCGCTCGAAGCTCCAATCGGTCAAGACGCTACGGGAAAGAGCCGAACGCGCGATCGCCCCGGTGTATGACGCACTCGAAGCCGACCTTGCTTCCGCGCGCTCCATCTATCCGCATGCCAAGCATTTGCTCGACGAGACCGAACTGAAGTTCATCGCGAACCATGGGACGGCATTGAAGGTCGCCGGTGATGCGCTGAAGGCGCTCCTCCCCCTCGATGCGACGCTTGGGATCCTTCTGGATCTGGCGCCTTCGCCGGCGATCATTTCGATGCTGGGAAAGCTGGAGGCGCTCATTGGAGCGCTGCCCGAACCCTCGGAGAAGGAAGCGGCGCAGGAGTATCTGATCACCGCACAGCCTAGGCTTGATATGTTCCGGACCGCGAGAGCGGCAGCGATGGCGGCCGAGGATCGGGCGACCAGGGCAAGGACGGTGTTAGAGGTCTACAAGTCGACGTCGGACGCTGCGTTGGAGGCGGTCTACGCGAACGTGCAGAATGATTTCGCCAACCTTTACAGGCGCATAAACGCTGACGACGAAGGGGCCTTCGAGGCCAAACTGGCTCCGTCGTCCGGGAAGCTCGGCTTCGGCGTTGATTTCTACGGGCGCGGCTTCTTCCCGCCAGGCGCCTATCACAGCGAAGGGCACCAGGACAGCATGGGGCTGTGCCTGTACCTCGCGCTGATGCGGCACCTCCTCGGTGGCGGCTTCACCTTCGTGGTGCTCGACGACGTCCTGATGTCGGTCGACGCCGGCCACCGCCGCGAGGTGTCGAAGCTCCTCCGTGCAGAGTTCCCGGCGACGCAGTTCGTGCTGACGATCCACGACAAGGCGTGGCTGAAGTTCATGAGCACGACCAAGCTCGTGGACGCGAAGGATACAGTGCATTTCCGCAAATGGACCGTTGCCGACGGTCCAACCATATGGGCGAAGGGCGACGTGTGGGCTGAGATCCGGGCTCTCGCCGGCGACGACGAGATCCCGGGTGCGGCGTCTCTCCTGCGGCGCTCTCTTGAGCACCTGTCGTCGGAGTTCTGCCAAGCGTTGCGCGTCAGGGTTGAATTCAGCGTTGACGGCCACCACGGCCTGGGTGACCTGCTCGATCCCGCGATCAGTCAGCTCAAATCCTTATACAGGGAGGCGCGGCTTTCCGCCGACAGTTGGAAGGACGCCGATCGGGTCGCATCCATCCAACTGCGGGAGAAGGCGTTCGACGAGGCCGTGGCCTTGGCGAAGTTCGAGCAATGGCAGATCAACCCGTCCGTTCATTACAACGAGTGGGCTAACCTTCAGAAAGACGAGATCCTCGCCGTCGTGGACGCCTTCCAAAGGCTGTGCGGCCTCTTCGAATGCGATGCGTGTGGTCCCATCGAGGTGAGCCCTGGGCGAGGAAGCCGGGAGTTCATCCAGTGCCTGTGCGGCAAGATCAGATTCTCCTTCATGAAGAACCCTAAGGCGAAGCAAGCGGCTTAGAACCATGCGCCGCCCATGCTGCCAGTCGATTGACCTGCGGCGCTGCTTCGGCCGTCCTCCAGAATACGATCACGGTATGGATCCGAAAACGGACGCTTTCTCTCTGTTTTGTCCTGAGGCTGTCATCTGACCCTTTGCCTATCTGGCAGGACTGTGTGTGTGCGGACCGTATGATCGACCGCAACGTTCGCAATTTGCCCCAATGAAGCAGATCTCCCGGGAGCGCCTGTGAGAACAGCCAGCGCGGTACCGTCCGCTCCGGGCTCAGCGACCGACCATGACCTTCAGGCGTGTGCCAGGCGGCGACATCGCCCCTGGGCTGGGACCTGACGGCAGGCGGGGACGTTCGCCCCGGTGTCCAGGCTTGCGATAATCGGTTGGCGAAGTGGAGTGCGATCCGTGGCGCCTGGTGCTTCCTGACCTTGAAGGAGCGCTCCCCGTCGATCTCGACCACCCCGACGTCGCCATTTCGCGGGGTCAGCGACCAGTCGACGATGGCGAGGTCGCCGTCGAACAGGCGGGCGAGGATCATGCTGTCGCCGGCGACCCGGACCAGGAAGGTGGCGGGGAGACGATCAGCAGGCGTTGAACGTCGATCTCATCCACGATGAAGTCGTCGGCCGGGCTTGGGAAGCCGGCACGGACCGTGCTTAGCGAGAAGGGATATCGGCATGGGAAAGCCGATGGTGACGCCGCTGACCTGCATGGCGCTCCTTCGTGAAGGCAGGAACAAAAGCAGAACACGTGTGGTGGGTTCCGTATAGCGGCTACGCTGGTCGGCCGAGGTACGTTTTGGTGGGCGTGGCTTTTCCGGGTGAGACGATCAGGGGGCACCGCGACGTATCGTTGGCGGCCACGGTGCCGTGTCTCATTCCGCAGCGTCCGAAGCCTGCCCGGCAGGGGTCCGCCCGGCGCGCCGTCGTCCGGCGAGTTCGACGGGCGGCAGCCCGACGATGTCGTAGGTGGCCGACGCGATGCCGATGCCCGCGGCGTCGAGGCCTACCAGCATCTCGCGGCTCATCGCGTCCTTGGCGCCTCGGATCTGGTGGGTGCCGAGGATGAAGCGGACGGTCAGCTCCAGCCAGTTGTCGGTGATCCGGAAGAACACGCGCGGCTCCAGGTCGATGGGCTCGACCCCGAAGCGGTCCTGCAAGTTCGTCTTGGCCTCGGCGGTCATGGCGTTCGTGTCCAGGGCATGCCGCTTCGCCGCAGCGAGCATGATCGCCTCGACCTTCGCCCGGTCGGCCTCGTAGGTGATCGGGATGGACATCTCCTCCCAAATGAACGGGAAGTCGCGAGTGTAGTTGAACACCGGCTCGGAGAAGATCTGCGCGTTGCTTACCGTGACGATGCGGCCGGTGAACTGGCGGCTGCGCACCCACATGGCCGGGCTGCTGCCCTGCACCGCCGGCGGCTGGCCCATCTCCATGATCGTGGTCTGGATGAAGCCGAGGCGGAGCACGTCGCCGCGCACGCCGCCCATGGTGATGCGGTCGCCCACCGTGAAGGTCGAGCCGCGCAGGATCACGAAGTAGCCGGCGACCGAGGTGACGACCTGCTGAAGGGCGAAGGCGAGGCCGGCGGACATCAGGCCGAAGGCGGTTGCGAGGCGGGCGGGGTCGTTGAACCAGATCGAGAGCAGGCCAAGGACCAGCAGCACCGCCGCGAGGAGGCTGATGCCCTGGCGCGTCCAGAACTTGGTCTGGAGCGTGGAATGGTCAGTGCGGTTCAGGACCAACCCGACGAGCGCCCGAAGGCCGATCCCGCCCCCGACAATCACCGCGATGAAGATCAGGGAGAGCAGGAGCTTTCGCCCGTTCTCGGCATTCACGCCGACCCAATCGATTCCGAGAAAATGCACGCGTTGATCCTTCGTGTGGACCTGGAAGCGAATGCGTCCGGGTCGGAATGGTCAGCCTCGAAGCCGTGCTCGACGCCGTTCGGTCAGGTTGTCGGAGACGGCGTCAGCGCGACCGCCTCCACGGCGCCGGCGTCGGCGATGGCGAGCTTGCCGCGTACGGTCAGGTCGCTGACGAAGGCGAACTGGTCACGCATGTCGAACGGGTAGGCGCGCAGCTTGTAGTGCGTGCCCCAGGGCTCCTCGTGCAGCACCACGCGGACCGATTTGCCGTAGTTCAGGTACGGGCTGGTCAACGCCACGTCCGTCAGCAAGGCGC
>NZ_JAGHKN010000034.1:0-58187 GCF_023093475.1 Methylobacterium sp. 37f | reverse complement strand
GATCCGCCTGTTCGGCGCAGCTTGGCTCATCCAGGCCATCCGAGCCTGAACAAGCACGAGCCGTGGCGATTCATCCGCAGCCGACATTCATAAAGTTCCGCGCCCAATCCGTTTTGACACGGCCTCGGTCGGCTTCGGTCAGTCCGCACTACGACCGGGTTGGTGGTTTCCTGCAAGTTCGCTTTTGTGGAGTAGCCCCTTGAAAGCGGCAATCAGCTGCGGCGCTGGCTAATTGCGTGCCGGGTTTAAACCATGGATACCCGAAGACAGCGCTCTTCAGTTCGAAGCCTGCCAGCTGGGCGGCAAGACTCGGTAATGGATGCTGTCACATCGCTACGCGTTCGCGCCTCATGTTCGAGACAGTCCTTCAAGGGGTACGTGACGGGCGGGATTGGCCGAGGCTGTCCGCGCTCACGGGCCCATCACGCGGGAGAACCCGCGATATCGGCGCAAAGATCTGGGTAACCAAGTCCAGTTTCAAATCCGGTGAGATGCGCTATCCTGCCGTCCTCATGCTGGGCAGAACGGCCCGTCCAGCATCCCTGGAGAGGGTCGACCCATGTTGGACGAATACGGCTTTCTCCGTGGCGCTGAGTTGGACGAAGGCGCTCTGCCCGCTCTGTATCACTTCGTCTACTGCAGCCGTGCCGCCGACGGTGTCGATGACGCGGAGGTCGACCGGATCGTCGAGGCGGCCCAGCGGAACAATCTCGCTCGCGGCATCACCGGAGTTTTGGTCTTCGGCAGTGGTATTTTCTTTCAGTGGATCGAGGGGCCGGCGGCCCAGATGCAAGATCTTGTCGCGAGCCTCCAGGGTGATCCACGGCATCACGATATCGTAACGCTCAGCCAGAGTGAGGAAGAACGGGAGCGACTATATCCGAACTGGGATATGGAGAAGGTCGAAGCTGAGGACATCCGCGTCGTGTTGCGAGACGCACTCGAAAGCACCGACGACAAGGACAATATCGCGGCCCTGATGCGCATCCTACAGCAACTCGATACGGGTCATATCAATGCGCTTGGGCGAGCTTAGTCGCGGTAGCGATCCGTAGCTTTCAAGCAATGTACCCACAGCGTCGATGTCCTGATCGATGAGAGCGCGAGCTTGGCGGATACAATAATGCTCTCTCTGGATTGTCGTGCGGAACAAGCACACGTCGAGCCAGGAACTTTCCGCAAGCGCCTTTACAATCTGTCAAAGCGGCGGTCTGATGTGTACAAGAGGTGCACGGCATCGACCGACAAGCGCCCCGGCACAGGAAGAGCGTTCGGGGGGAGCAGACCATGTCAAACCTCGCTTTGTCCACCACGGCGTGGACTGATCCGTTGGCGCGACCCGCCGGCTGGGTCTCGGAGGTTCGGCTTGCCTATGCGCGCAAACGCACGGCCGAGGACAGCCGCCAGCGCGCCCTGGCTCTCAGCCGCATCGTCGAAACAGACATCATCCCGCGTTTGAAGCTGCTTCACCCGCAGCTTGCACCCGCGGCGAACGCTCCGCTCGCCAAACCTGACGCGCAACAGATCGAAGTCTTCACGCAGCTCCTCCTCGGTTCGGATCTCTCGGCCGCTTCGGACGCCGTCAGGGATCACCTGGCCAAAGGCCATTCGACCGAGAGCATGTTCCTCGAACTCCTTGCACCGGCCGCCTCCTTGCTCGGACGCCTATGGGACGAGGACCTCTGCGACTTTATCGAAGTGACCGTGGGCGTTGCCCGCCTCCAGCTGCTCCTCTCGCAATACCGATCCGAACCGAAGCTCTCCGCTCACGACGAGGCCCGGGCGGCCCTCCTGATGGGGGCACCGGGCGAGCTGCATACGTTTGGCGTGGCCGTCGTGGAGCAGTTCCTGCAGGTCGCAGGATGGCAGGTCACGAGTGGCTTGGCGTCCAGCCCGGGGCAGATCGCAAGCCTCGTGAGATCGACGTCGTTCGATGTCGTCGGACTCACGCTGAGCTGCGAGACCCGTATCGAAGGGCTCACGGCCTCGATCCAGTCGATCCGCGACGTCTCCCGGAACCGTTCGGTCGGTATCATGGTGGGGGGGCCTGTCTTCCTCGACAAGCCCGAACTCGTCGAGCGGGTCGGCGCGGATGCCTCCGCCGTCGACGCGCCGACGGCGGTCCTGCTGGCGCAGCGGCTTCTCGAGATCGGCCTCGAAGAGAGGCGCCGGGCTGACACCAAAACTGCCTCCTGCGGGTGACCCCGAGGTTTCGAAGGCAACGCAATCGGAGGCTGGCCAAATGAAGCTCGTGCAGCTCGTCTATGCGTCCCGTCCGTTCGGTTTCGATCAATCCGCCTTGGATAGTATCCTCACCCAATCGCGGCGCTGCAATACACGGGACGGTCTGACCGGCGCCCTGATTTGTCGTGGTGACATCTATCTCCAGCTTTTGGAGGGCAGCGCAGACGCTCTCGATGCGACCTACGCGCGGATCGTCCAGGACGATCGGCACTTGGAGATCACGCGTCTCGTCTATGCGGATGCGACCGAGCGTCTGTTTCCCTCCTGGGCCATGCGGAGCGACCCCGCACGCACCTGGATGTGGTCCCAGGATGACGTAGCCAAGGGGGCGGTAACGCAGGCGTCACCCGTGTCCGTGCTTGGAATTTTTCGACGGCTTGCGGCCGAGCCCGTCCAGCCGCCTAAGCTCACCCTCGTATAATCTGCACTCGAAGGGCTCGCCTGAGGTGCGCGTAGATGAAATTGAGGCCGGACGTAGTGCCCCAATGGTCAAGTAGGTGCGACTTCAGTTGTCCCAGGGACAGGGGTTCCCGCAGCAGCGGGTTGTCGAGCAGGTAGATCTGTTCGACCGAGAGGTAGTTTGCTGCCCGCTGGTAGGCATCGATGGCAGCGAGGCCTGTCGGTCCCAGCGTTCCGGGCACGAAGTCGGGGAAGAACGGCTTTCCTTCGTGATCCTGGATGACGGCAGGCTTCGGGTCACTCGCGACAGGCATTTCGGGTTCCCGGGCATTACGGGACAATCCTGCACCCCATGAAATATTACAGAGGAACGCGGATCGAGTGCCGAAGCATCCAGAGACGGTCACTCGGCCTTGTGCTCTGGAAACCAGTTCCCATGAAAGCCTGGCGGGATCCGATGCCCCAGGTGCACCGCGGCGACGGGCGCCGCCTCGAATGCGTGCGCGTCGAGGATGACGAAGTCGGTCGTATCACTCACCGTGTCGACGACGAGCCCAACGAGCCAGCCCTCGTCTTCTTCAGCCTCGGGCCTCGCAGGCACGAAAACGAACTCGCCCGGGACACTGTCGGGGCCGAACTCGTGAACGCGCCGCTCCCGTGTCTCCAGATCGTGCTTGTAGAGTTGCGTCGCGCCCACGAGCTGCGTGTTGCCGTCGGCGGGGACCGAGCCCGTATAGACGTATCGGTGGTGCTGCCCAAAGCGACGCTCGTCGATCCGGGGGAACTCCTGCGCCGCGGAATCGATCACCCGGCGGTCGACCCGCCCCGTCGTGGGGTCGGCTGTCCAGCGCTCCAGCCAGCCCGGTGCATCGAGGCCACCACCTGCCGAGGTGAACACCCTCTCGTAGGTGATGACGTCGAGGATCACCCGCCCGTCAGCGTCGTCGTAGGCATTGGCGACGTGGAAGACGAAGCACGGCTTGACCGCGCACCAGATGATGTCGGCGGCCGTGCCATGCCGCGGGAGCAGGCCGACGCGGGCGCGGTGGGCCGGGTTCCAGCGGAACGGGAAGCGGTGTCCTGCCAGCACCGCGCGCATCGAGAAGGTGACGGGCAGGTCTAGCACGACGACGAAGCGGGTCGTGATCGCGCAATCGTGGATGCAGGGTCCGTGCTCGACCGGAATTGAGACGTCCCGCACAACGCGACCGGCGGGCGAGATAACGACGTGGCGCACGCTGTCCCAGACGCGGCCGTCATAGGCGATGGCATGTGTTTCACCGGTCGCCGGATCGCGATGCGGATGCCCCGTGAAGGAACCGGCGAGGGTGCCGTCGAACGTATCGTAGCGCTGCGTCTCCAAGTCCTCGGATAAAAAGACGGGAAAGCTGCCGGCTTCGACCACGGCAAAAGCGCGGCCGCCGATCGCGACGACGTTGGTGTTGACGGTGTCGTCGCCGCGACGCGGCCCTGGGGCAGCGGGCCGGCCGAGCGCTGCAGAAACTGCATGCGAGCCGATCCAACGGTTACGGTACCACATGGCCTTTCCGTCCTCGATGCGGAGACCGTGCACCATGCCGTCGCCCAGGAACCAATCGTGGCCGCGCGTCGTCGGGCGGGCGGGGTTGGCGCCCATCTTCAGGTATCGGCCCTCAAGCCCCGCCGGGATCGTCCCGGTCACGGGCAAATCCCGCAGGGTCAATTCCTCGCGCATCGGCGCGTGGACCCCGACCACGAAGGGGTGCTGCGTCCTCGGAAGGCGCAATCGATTGCAGGCCGCCACCAGCGCGACAAGGCCCTCGGCGGCGGCACGCAGGCTGGACTCCATCAAGTTCGGCATCGGGGGCTGGCTCGGGGTGATCGGAGGAAAAGCAAGAGCCCCGGTGATGGAGGCGCTCGCGTTTCCGGATAAGAATGCCACCTCTGGTCGCCAGGGAAGACTGGGCGATTTTGTCGATGAAGCATCTAACCACGTCTGACCACGCGAGGGGAGTGGATCGCTGCATCTATGGCGCAGTCAGCCAAGCGCTCGGACGCCTCCAGCCGCCGGATGAATGGCTGCTTTTGGGTTTGCTATCGACCAACTTCTACGGCGTGATTGGGTCGGAGGCGGAATGTCCGCTTCAAGGCGACGACATTAGGCCTACTCCCCACCCAATCCGGTTTTGACGCTTGTCAGGCTATTATCAGACGGTGGGCACCCCGGGTAAGGCGCCGCGCTTTTACGGATACGGCCACGTGCCTACATATCACTCGTGCCTGTCCTCCTAGCGCTTGGCGCCGCCCTCCTGTTCGGTCTGGTGTTCGGCCCCCAGTGGTGGGTGCGCCGAGTGATGCAGCAACACGCCGCCGAGCGGCCAGACTTGCCCGGGACCGGTGGCGAGCTCGCCCGCCATCTGCTCGACATGGCGCGGCTAGAGCACGTCCTCGTCGAGATCGCGCCAGCCGACCACTACGATCCGGTCGCGAACGTCGTGAGACTGTCGCTGGGGAACCACGACGGCCGCTCGATCACGGCGGTCGCGGTCGCGGCGCACGAGGTCGCCCACGCACTCCAGCACGCGGCGGGGGACCGGCTTTTCGCGGCGCGGGTGAGGTTCTCCCCGGTCGTGCAGGGCTTTGAGTTCGCCGCGGCCCTGGTGATGATGACCGCGCCCGTGGTGCTCGCCTTCGTCCATTCGCCTGCCCTGCTCGCCGTGCAGATGGGGATCGGCATCGCGCTCCTTAGCGTTCGCGTCCTGTTCCACTTCCTGACGCTGCCGGTCGAGCTTGATGCGAGCTTCCGCCGGGCCCTGCCCATCCTGGAGACGGGTCGCTACCTCGACGAAGGCGACATGCCCGGCGCCCACACCGTACTGCGCGCCGCCGCCCTTACGTACGTAGCTTCGTCCCTCGTAGCGCTCGTAAACATTGCCCGCTTTCGACGGCTCCTCCCGTTCTAAATCGTCCAACGCGAGCGCCCCGTGTTCTGCCCCGATAACAAAAGCCCGAACGGGGATACCTGGCACCTTGGCCGGGTACCCGCGAACGGTGGCGCCTTCGTCATCCCCCAGCCCAAAGGTTCATCTGGGGGGCGACTCCGCTATATCGAGTATATCGAGCTCGGTGCCTTCCTCTGCGACGACAACGGCAAGCCCGAACAGCAGGCTCTGCTTCGCCTGATCGGCACCCTCGTAGACGTTCCTCCCTATGGCGGAGGAACGACGGCGATATGACCGCCCCCAGGATGTGGAACAAGCTCGTAGCCGCAGCCGTTCGGGAGCCGCGTCGACATTCGGGATCCCAGGGCCATACGCTTGCATGTCCACCCGCAGCCCACCCATGATTTCGATCCGCACCGTGCTGTGGACCGCCTTCGTAAGGACCCACTTCGCCGACGGAGCGTGATGTGGTGAGCGACAGTTTGGCCTTCCTGGCGGGCGGTGGCGAGGCCGCGCGCATGATTCGGGAGCGCGACTGGTCCGACCATCCGCTCGGCCATCCCGCGAACTGGTCCCCGGAGCTCCGCACGGCGCTCAGCCTCGTGCTCAACTCGCCGGAATCGATGATACTAGCCTGGGGGCCGGAGCTCACCTTCTTCTTCAACGATACCTACTTCCCGCTTCTCGGGCCACGCCTGGAATGGGCGATGGGCGAGCGCTTCGATGTGGTTTGGGCGGATGGCTGGGAGCAAGCCAAGCCAATCATCGACGCGGCTTTCGCCGGCCGAAGCCGACGCTTCGACGACCAGCCGTGGAGGCTCGACACCGACCGGGGCGAGGCCGATAGCTGGTTTTCGTTCTCGTACTCTCGCGTGCTCGACCGCGACGGTGGCATCGCAGGCCTCTTCATCTTCACTAACGAGACCACCGCGCGCGTGCTGTCCGACCGGGCACTGCGCGAGAGCGAGGAGCATTTCCGACAGACGGTCGAGCTCAATCCGCAGGTACCTTGGACCTGCGATCCGGACGGCAACATCCTGTCCTACTCGAAGCGCTGGCTCGACCTCACCGGTCAGGCGGCGGGCGAGCCGGACGGCTCCGGCTGGATCGCGGCGGTGCATCCGGAGGATGTGCCCGGGACCCTCGTAGCGTTCTCTTCCTCGCTAGCATCGGGCGAGCCCGTGGACGTGGACTATCGCCTGCGGGTGGGAGCCACCGGCGGCCATCGCTGGATGCGAGCCCGCGCCTGGCCACGCCGCGACGAAGCCGGTGCCGTCATCCGGTGGTACGGCGTCGTCGAGGACGTGCATGACCGCAAGCTTGCGGAGGCATGCCTGCGCCAGATGAACGTAACCCTGGAGCAGCGTGTCGAAGAGGCGCTGATGCAGCGCAAGCTCTGGGCAGACGTCTTCGAGACCACGGACGCCATGGTGGGCGCCCTGGACATGGATTACCGCCTACTGGCTGCTAATCGGTCCTGGATCGAAGAGTTCGAAGCCGCGTTCGGAATGCGACCCCGGATCGGCGACGACATCGTCGGCCTTCTCGCCCGTAGGCCAGATCACGCCGCCGCCGTCCGGGCGACTTGGGGACGGGCCCTAGCCGGCGAGGAGTTCACGATCGTCGAGGAGTTCGGCGACCCTGATCGTAAGCGGACCTTCTATGAGCTGAAGTTCACCACGCTGCGCGACAACGAGGGCCGCCGGATCGGCGCGTTCCAATATGTGCAGGACATTACCGAGCGGCTGCGCGCTCAGGAGCGCCTCGGCCAGGCGGAGGAGGCCTTGCGGCACGCGCAGAAGATGGAGGCGGTTGGCCAGCTCACCGGGGGCGTAGCACACGACTTCAACAACCTGCTCACCGTCATCAAGTCGTCGGTCGAGTTCCTGCGGCGACCTGACTTGGCCGAGGAGCGGCGCGCTCGCTACCTGGCGGCGGTCGGTGACACGGTTGACCGGGCCGCCAAGCTGACGAGTCAGCTTCTCTCCTTCGCGAGACGGCAGGCGCTGAAGCCTGTGGTGTTTGACGTTGCAGAGCGTCTGCGGGCCGTCGCCGAGATGCTAAACGCGGTGACAGGGGCGCGCATTCGCATCGTCACCGAGGTGCCGGAGCTGCCTTGCCACGTCCGGGCCGATCTGAGCCAGTTCGAGACCGCGCTAGTGAACCTGGTGGTCAACGCACGCGACGCCATGAACGGCGAAGGTACGCTGACCCTTCGCCTCGCATGCGGCTCCGGGCTACCGGGCATCCGCGGCCACGCGCCGGCCCCCGGGGTGTTCGCCGCGCTGGCGGTTGTCGACGAGGGCGCGGGTATCGCACTCGACCTGCTGGAGCGGATCTTCGAACCCTTTTTCACCACCAAGGAAGTCGGCAAGGGCACTGGGCTCGGCCTCAGCCAGGTCATCGGCTTCGCCAAGCAGTCCGGCGGCGACGTCGACGTGGCGAGCGAGGTCGGTCGCGGCACCACCTTTACCCTCTACCTGCCCCAGATCGAAGCATCGGTGGCGGTGGAGGAAAGCAGAGCGGGGGACGCCAGGGCAGTCACCATCGATGGCGGCCTGAACGTGCTCGTGGTCGAGGACAACCTCGACGTCGGACGCTTCTGCACTCAGCTCCTCCAGGACCTTGGCCATGCGACCTTCTGGGCGCAAAATGCCGAGGCCGCCCTGGCCGAAATGGATAGGGATCCCCGTCGGTTCGACGCGGTGTTCTCCGATGTGGTGATGCCGGGGATGGGCGGAGTTGAACTCGCTCGTCGCCTTCGTGCGAAGCATCCGGACATGCCGGTCATCTTGACGACCGGCTACAGCGGCGTCCTCGCCGGTGACGATAGCCATGGGTTCGACCTTCTCCGCAAGCCCTACTCTGCCGAGGATGTCGCCCGGGCCCTTGGCGAGGCCATCCGGCGAAGGTGGTAAGAGCTGTACGGGTGACCGTTACACCACCTTACGGAGCGCGAACCTGGCTGCGACAGACGCCTAAACGCCGGTCAGGACCAGGCGCAGGAAACAGGCAGGATGGTCGCGACGGTGTCGAACTGGGACGCTCGCCGTCCGAGATGGTCGGGGCGTCGTTCTGCCTGTCCATTCGGGCTCATTCATACACGGGCCAGCCATCCCGTGCCATAGTATGACCGGGTAATGCGAACCCTCCTGATGGGAATGATATGACGAGAGGTGACGGCAAGGGACTGCCCGCTGACGGTCCAGGCTATGACTCGCCCACGGTGAATCGGATCGCCGACATACCGCACGGCGTCGTTTGGCTTGACGACCGGGGCATCGTGCGTGCCGCCAACCCCGCCGCCGCAATCCTCTTGGTTCAGGCGAACGCAACCCTGGTAGGCCGGGACTTCTTCCGCGACCTGATGCCGGGAACCAACGTTCCCCGTGGACGCGGCCGCTTTCTCTCGGGCGTGCGCCGTGGGCGTCTCGACGTCGCCGCGCGCTTCGCCCTCGACCGTGCCGCTGGCCCGGTCCAACTCGACCTGCGCATGGCGTCGGTCGACGCTGCGGAGGGAGCGTCAATCGAGCTGATCCCGACCGAAAGGCCTGCTCCCCGTGATCCACGCCTGGGCGCCGCCGCTGTCGAGCGTCGCGAACGCGCTGAGCCGGTAGACGTCTCGGTCTGCGAACGCGAGCCGATCCACATCCCGGGATCGGTCCAGCCCGGCGTCGTCCTCCTCGTCGCCAATCCTACGGACCTCACCATCCTCGCTCACAGCGCCAATGTCGCCGAGGCGTTTCCCGATGCAGGATCGTCGTTGCTCGGTCGGTCGCTGCACGAAGTCCTGCCCGACGGCTTCGTAGCCTGCATCAGCGAAGCCCTCGTGGAAGGGCGCATGACCGGTGGCCAAACCGTCTTGGAGCGCATGTGTCTCGGCGAGGATGACACCGTCCCGTTCCTCGGCGTAGCCCATGCTCATGACGGTCGCGTCATTGTCGAACTGGAGGTCGTCCCGGAGCGACCCGGCGACTTCCGGTCCACGCAGCGATCGGGGGCGGGCCCCGCTGTGTCCCGGTTGCGTGCCGCACGGAGCGTCGCCGAGGTGGCCGAGGCGACGGCGCGCGAAGTCCGTGCCGCCACCGGGTTCGAGAGCGTCCTGGTCTACCGCTTCGACGCCGATTGGAATGGCGCGGCCATCGCCGAGGACAAAGTTGGCGACTGGTCCCGCTCGCTGCTCGGCCTCCATTTTCCTGCCTCGGACATTCCCGCCCAGGCTCGCGCCCTTTACCTGCGCGCCCGGAGCCGGTTCGTTACCGACCGTGATGCCGAGCCCGTGCCGATCCTCGGCGATGCTGCGGAGGCCGAGAGCCCGGTCGACCTCACATTTGCGCAGCATCGCTCGCTGTCGCCCATCCATCTGGAATACCAGCGCAATCTTGGCGTCAACGGCTCGATGTCGGCCTCCATCGTCGTTGACGGGGCGCTATGGGGCCTGCTGATCGGACACCATCGTCGTCCGCACTACGTGCCACCGGAGGTTCGGGCCACGGCCGCGCTGCTTGCCGAGACCCTCGCCATGCGGGTCCAGGAGATCGAGGGGCGGCGCCTCTGGGAGGCGCAGCAGGCCCATCTCGCCGCCGAGGGACGTCTCGTGCGCCAGCTGACCCGGTCCGACGACTACGTGGCTGCGCTGACGGCCGGTGAGACCACCATGCTCGACCTGTTCGAGGCGGAGGGAGCCGCCGTCGTAGCAGACGATGCCGTTACCGTGGTCGGCCGGGCACCAGAGCCCGAGGCTATCCGTACCCTCCGGGATTGGCTCCTGGGCGCTAGACCGACGGCCGAGGCCGGGTTCAGCACCCACGCCCTGCCCGCCGCCTATCCGCCAGCTTTGGCCTATGCAGACCGCGGCAGCGGCCTCGTGGCGGTCTTTGTCGACGAGTCGAGGCGCAACCTGCTGCTGTGGTTCCGACCCGAGGTCCCGAGTACCGTCTCCTGGGGCGGCGACCCCCGCAAGCCCGTGGCGCCCGGCAGCGGGTCGGCCGCCGTGTTGCCGCGGCGATCGTTCGAGCGCTGGATCGAGGAGCGTCAAGGTTTGTCGAAGCCCTGGGCGGAGTGGCAACTCTCCTTTGCCACTTCCCTCGCACAAGTCGTAGAGGGCGTCGTGCTACGCCAACGCCGTACCATCGTCGAGCTGACGGGACTGCTGGCGGACAAAGAGCGGGCCCTGGAGCAGAAGGACGTGCTGAGCCGGGAGATCGACCACCGGGTGAAGAACTCTCTCCAGATCGTATCGGCCTTCCTGCTGATGCAGCAGCGCCAGACCAGGGACCCGGAGGCAAAGCAGGCTTTCGCCGAAACTTCGGCACGGGTGATGAGCGTCGCGCGTGTCCACGACAGCTTGTACCAGGCAGAGAATATCGAGGACGTGGATCTCGGCCAGACTATTGAGAACCTCTGCCGCGACCTATCCGGCATGGCGGGCGACGGCCATACCGTCGGCATCACAGCCGACGCCCGGGTAATGGTTCCCTACCGCAAGGCGGTGGCGCTCTCGCTCATTGCCACCGAGCTCGTCACCAACGCCTTCAAGTACGCCTCCCGAGATGCGGGCGGCAGCCATATCTCGGTCAGCGTCAGCGACCAGGGCGGTGGCCGGGTCCGGGTGCGCGTCTGCGATGACGGCGAGGGCCTGCCAGAAGGCTGGGCCGATCGGAAGCCGAAGGGCACGGGGCTTGGAATGAAGCTGGTGCGAGCCATGCTCGACCAGATCGACGCGACGCTTGAGGTGGCGAACGATCCGGGCGCCTGCTTCACCGTGCATGCGTGAGGCCCGGGATGTCGGCCGTGATCCCGACGGTAACCGTGCTCGAACGATCGCGTACGGGCCGGGGTCCCACCCCTGGCTTGCTTCGGCTATGGCCTCCGCAGCCGTCCGGGAACCGACCCACGGTCGCAGCCTGCGGTCCTTGAGCTCGAACCGGCAACACGGACCTGTACAGCCCCGGCGGTGACCCAACTTTGCCATCCTAAGCCCACACGGTGGCCCTCAACACGCTTCGAGCCCCCGCGCCGCAACTACCGCGATTACGTCGCGATCGATGCCGAAGCGGGTCCCTGCAGGGGCTACCTGCCCGCGATCGGAAGGTTGCTTGCTGCTTCAGTCCGGAAATTTCAAACGCGAGGTCAATGGCTACTCGGGTCGCCTGGCATAGCCGAGCCGGAAAGAGCTGTAGTCCGACTGAACGACTGCTTCTGGGAACCCGGAAGAGGCCTTGCTATGACCTATTTGGGTCGAAAGCAGCCAGTGCACGCTTTAATTGTATATTCTTAGGTTGGTTGTGCAGGCACAAAAAGCTGAGCTTCAGGCCGACCCATAACATCATAAAAGCTATGTTTTATGATATTCAATAACAAGGTAAGTCTTTGCTGTTGCTGATTTTGTTCCAGGCCTCGCCCTTTCGGTCAATTGGAAACAGCATGCATTGTCGCTGATCCGCACACAGCATGAGATTTCAATGAAGCAGGCCAGGGTGCCCACCGAGGCGGAGTTCCGGCGGCTTGCAGCAGTGGTGAGTCAGGGCAAATATGGGCCGCGCAATCGAATAGCCCTGATGCTTAGCTACTTGGCCGGGCTACGAGTGGGGGAAATTGCATCGCTTCGGTGGAATGACCTCCTCGACTGTGAGGGCAAGGTCCGCGAGCAGCTCCGGCTCAGCGCGGCTGTCACCAAGGGCGGGCATGCCCGCGTGGTGTTCATGAACGGTCGGCTCCGCAAGGAGGTGGAGCAGTACCGGGGCAGCCTCGCGCAGCCCCCTGCCCCGCTTCAGCCGGTACTCATCACTCAAAAGCGCTCAGCGTTCAGCGCGAACACGCTGTGTCAGCTCATGAAGGGCTGGTACAATCTGGCTGGGTTGGATGGCGGATCGAGCCACAGCGGACGGCGCTGGTTCATTACGAAGCTCGCTCACGCCGGTATCTCACCCAAGGCTATCATGATGCTCGCTGGACACCGCCATCTCTCGACCACGCAGCGCTACATCGACGTCAACGATGAGATGATGCGTTCGGCTGTCGAAATTCTTTGAAGGAGCTGCTGCGCCTCGTCGGGCTGCGCTGGGCTCCTACTGAGTTGTAGTGCCAAATTTTGCTTTGGCATGCTGTCGGTGAAGCTCGAGGTATTTTTTATGCTTTGAATCAAGCCCCTCAACGCGGCATTCCGACATTCGATCTAAGCCAGCCTGAAGAAGCTGAGCTGGCGATAGCTGCGCAACATTGATCCATGCTCCGTTATCATCCAAGGTAATTAGGTGTTTGTCGAAGGCAGCATCAAAAGCAGCAGAGAGTAGTAAGCCATTGTGTCCGTCGAGGCGCTGATAGTTATCAGATATCGCCCAGGGATAAATATGAGATGCGCGGAGGAGCTCAGTTCGGTCTAGGCCTGTTGCACAACATCTCGGGCCTAGGAGGTCAATTACTCGCTTGCGGAATGTGTCCTGTCCAATTCGCTTGCTTTGCAGTGCGTTGTAGGTGGTCGCTGGATGTGTGGCGCCATCCTCTGCAGCCGCTGAATTGGTCTGCGCGAGTTGTTGACTAGAAAGTAATTGCAAAAGCCTATCAAACAGCTCCTCGCCGTCCCAGTCCGGAATGCGGCCTAGAAAGACCTGCAGCCCGTCACCGCTGCCGTCCGGCATAAGAGTTTTGAAGGGGCTATCCGGCGCTTCCTTCTTGAACAGCCCCTTTACGATCTCCTGCCGAGACGGCGGTCGCTGGAACTCTAAGAAATCAACCTGCAGCTCCCACCCATTAGGGCCCCAACCTTTGCTAGCATATTGCTTTAATGCGACTGGAACAGGAATATTCGCAGAGACATTTCCTTTTGATACTAAGAGGGCTCTTATCTTTTGATTATTGCAGGCAACGATAAAATTACCATCGTTTATTTCCTCAATCAAAGACCAATGCGATAATGGCGCTTGTAACTTTCCGTTTCGCTGGAGCTGATTCGGGCACCACAGTCTTCCAGCGCTCCGCTGCACCTTGTAAGCCTCACCGAGATTTACCCACCAAAGTGCCATCTATTCCCCGTGGGTGATTCAGCGACTTATCGATAGTGAGTTAGCAGGTATCAGAGGCTCTGCAAGAGCGGCCTGATTTCTGCTTGAAATAACGTGTTGAGACGCATCTGCAGCATCCTGTTGCGGTATTATCTTGTTCGGAGCAGCAAAACTTCATGCCGCCATGGGGATTTTCTGGCCACCACGGCGGCTCAACGCGACGAAGTTTACTGTTCCCCCCTTAGGCCGCTTCAGCCATCGGAGTGGGGCTCGGAGCATCCATCGCACGCATGTAGACGTCGAGCAGGGTCTCGTGCTCGTCTCGCTCGTCTTGATCCAATTTGCGGAGCTTCAGGATTTCTTTGAGAATTTTTACGTCGAGGCCCTCGCCTTTGGCCTCCAGGAAGATCTCCTTCTTGGCCTCCATAAGGTCCTTAATCTCTTCCTCGACCTTCTCGACGCGCTCGATGATCGAGCGGATACGGTCGCCGGCAACGCCAACGGTGTCGATGGTGTCGGACATGCTCTCTCCCTGGACTGTTCCGACCCGCAACCTCGTGGGTTTGAGTAAGCGAGAGGTTAAGATGCCTCGTAAGGTATGCCGTTTCCCAGCAAGGCAGAGCCCGTCTCGCGGGCAACCATCGTTGCGTTCCAGGGAAGGAGGCCGAGCCACTTCTGGTCGTGTAGCTGTACCAGGGAGAAAATAGAAAAAGCCCCGCCAATGACTGGCAGGGCTCTCGACCGTACAGCTTCGGTGTGTGGTGCCGAAACTCGCTTAGGCGGCGACCGTAGCAGTGCCAGCCGAAGTGTTCTCGTTTCCGACCTTAACAGCGCGGGGCTTTGCAGAAGTAGGAGCGCCCTGCGTGACGGCTACAAGCTCGCCTGCCGACGGAGAAGCGTCGCCCTTAGGGCTAAGGCGGTCAGCCACGAAGGCCACCAGCGCAATGTTGGCGATGCCGGCAGCGAGAACGGCAAGAAGCAGGGTGATCATGGTGCGAAGCCCGGGAGGTCGTTTGCGTTGCAGCATCTATGACACCGCACTGCCGCTTTTGGTATGCCAGATGCCAAATACCAGTCATTCTCTGGGTGCATGAGAGAGCCTGTAAGCAGGCTAAGCCCCTACTTTCGAGTAGTATAATGCGGAGGTATCCACCTGCGGCGCGCTATTTTGCATGGACAGGAGTTTGGCGATCTGCTTAATCCAGTTCCGCGAAGCGCCCGAGGAACAGCCTACTTCGAGCGCATTGCGTGGGTGTCTGTGGTTGCCCGCGGATAACCGAGGAGCTGCTGCATGTCTGCCGTCAGAAACCGTCAAGCTACTGAGCAGTGGATCACGCCGCCTGAGCCTGCGCTCAACCGATACCTGATCGGCTCGTACCGCCGTGCTGCCAATGATAATCGTGGCTATTCATCAAATAATCTACTGATCCTAAAGATATCTGCTTGCCTGACGATGATCGGTGTCCTTACTCTCCTGGCTGCTTTTACTCATTAGTTTTTCAGGCTCTTCTGTCTTCGCCCTCAGCATCAATTTCCGTCAATTCGCGTTTTGAGTGCTCTATAGAGCGGAGCCTATGTTGAGCTGTAGTTTGGTCGAAACCAGCTCAACTAGCTGAATCGGCCTTATGCCGTAGGATACTCTCTTCGGCCGATGGGCTCGCTGACGTTCTCTATCGCCTGTAGGACGTGAGCGGGGCAGCGAGCCCTCTGGTGTCCATGCGTGCGTTGAGAAGGAGTCTCTGCAAGGCATGGTCAGGTGTCGCCGCGGCTTGCCCCGGCGTAAAGCCTCCATCCCGAGCGGCCCAACGGCTGCCCGCAGCGTAGTCTTCACGACTCCTCAACCATGCGGCACCACGATGGGGGTATGCTGAACCTCTCACCTCCTCGTGCCATCACGTTTCTCGTGTCACTCGTGCTGATTGGCCTTGCTGTCGCTAGCCTCTACCTGCGCATCCCCACGATCGGTCCCACGGTGGTGAAATTCCGAATGTGGTTCTTCGTCGGCGCATACGTGGTGCTTGCGCTCGGCGTCGTCTCGAGAAGCCTTTGATCATCTGCGGGATTCCGGCCCTTTCAGACGATGACTTGCAGCGTCGCCGAAGCCGGCCCCTGACACTGAACGTCTTCCTGTGTGCTGCTGTTGCTGGCTCAGGCTATCGAAGCCGAGTTTGTGAGGTCGTGCCCGTCTGATGCCAACAGTGTTTCTGGATTGCGACGGCGTGCTCGCCGACTTTGATACCGGCGCGACCCAAGCCATTGGGATGCCGCCGGCAGAGTTCGAGCGCCGCTTTGGCCTCAGGCGGTTCTGGGGCAAGCTCGCCTCGCTCGATAGCTTCTTCGGCGAGCTTCCGCTGTTGCCGGATGCAATGGAGCTGTACGAGGCCGTTCAGCACCTGAAGCCGATTATTTTGACCGGTCTGCCGCGCGGGAACTGGGCTGAACCGCAGAAGCGTCGCTGGGCAGAACGTCACTTCCCCGGCGTAGAGGTGATCACCACAGGCGCTGCGTTAAAGCGGGAGCATTGCCGCCCTGGAGACACGCTCGTGGATGACCGGGAGAAGTACCGGCATCTGTGGGAGCAGGCGGGCGGCCTCTTCATCCATCATCGCACCGCGCAAGGGTCGATAAAGGAATTGCGCAAACACGCGTTTATTTAGCGCGACAGCCGTATCTGTGTTGAAGCGTGACTAGACACGGATAGCCTGTGCGCCATATGATATGTCTCCGCCGCTGGCGCGTTTTGCGCCGCTGAGCGTGTAATTTTCAGGATCTTTCCATACATGAAGCGCCGTAGCGCGCGACCGTTTACGGTCGAAATCAAGCATACCCGTACATCCCGCGTTTCGCTCATCGATGCCACGGCCCGTACTCGGACAAGCCAGAATGTCTGGTGTGCAGAGCTGATTGCCGCGGCGAACGCGACCGCTGAGGTTGAACCTACATATGTGCCGCGTGCCGAGCCTGTGCGTGCCGAAACGCCGGCACGGCGAGTGCTGCCGAGCCTTGTGCCGATGTTTGCGATGCCCGTTGAGCCAGACGCTTCTGAGGTGCGCGAGGCCCCTGCTGAGGAGCGGTTGCCACGGGTACGCCGGGTAAAGCCGCCCGCCAAACGTACGAAGAGCTCGGCAACCGCCGATAAAGCTACGCCGGTCTCTGATGAGGCCCAGGCTCAACGGCAGGTCGCTCCTTCGGCTGTTGACGCTATCGTTGAAGCTGATGCCGCTGTAATCGCGCAGCCCGCCTTGGCGCAGATGCGTTCCGCACGGCGCACGCAGCAGGCAGCCACCTTGCGGCCCGGTGAGCGCTGGAAGCGCCGGCTTCCGCGAGCCCTCTGGTGACTTGATAGCCCTGGTTTCCGTGATACCTGACCCTCGTGAGGTTCAGGTCTTAAGGAGCACGGATGGCCATCGAAGCTGGCGAACAGGACGATCTGGTAGAACTCACCACGCGGATCGTCACTGCCTACGCCGCAGGCAATCATCTTTCGGCGACTGAGCTTCCGGAGTTGATCAGAGGCGTTCATGCGAGCATTCAAGGGCTCGCCTCAGGGAGCGCGCAGCCCACCGAGAAGCAGCGCGTGCTGACGCCGGCTGAGATTCGGCGCTCGATCCAGCCTAACGGTCTGATCAGCTTTGAGGATGGCAAGGCGTACAAAACGCTGCGCCGGCACCTTGCCCGGCTTGGCCTCACACCGGAGGCCTACCGGGCCAAGTGGGGTCTTCCTGTGGACTATCCGATGACCGCCTCGGCCTACTCAGCCCAGCGCTCGCAGCTCGCACGCGATCTCGGCTTGGGCAAGTCGCGGGGTGCTGCGCCCGAGGCGCCCTTCTCTGCGGCGGACGAAGGGTCCACAGACAGAGATGATTCCTCGGCTGACGCAGAGCAATCAGTGACGCAGGACTCGATCCCAGAGCCTGAGCAGGCAGATATAGCCGATGCTTTCGAGGAAGAGATAATCCGCGAGCCGTTCGACGAGGATGGCATAGAACCCTGAGGATGCCTCGATAGATTGCATCTTCAAGTCTGTGTTAAGAAATAAATATAGTGGCGCCGCTTCAGATCCTGCGGCAGATCAATCGGCAGAAGATATTTCCAGTAAAGCTGCGGCAAATATTTTACGCTCCTCAGTGTTTAATCGACGTAGATGTTCACGTACGTGACTCAGCAGGGCCGCTGACTTAAGATTTGTAAGGCTGTTATCGGATCTGCATTGAGGTGAAATCTCACTAAATTCTGATGTCGGCACTCCAAGAGCGGCGGCGATACGAGCTAAAACTTTTTTGTCGTTCGCCATCTTCCTCGCGTCTCGTTCAGTGCTTCCGCGACGTCGTCGCGGCTGGCAAGAAGCTATCACTTCAGCGCTTACGCTGCCACAGCAGCCAAGCTGTGTTCAAGCATTGCAATCGCATATGTTATTCTTAGGAAAAATCTGTCACGGTGGGATGGAGGATTCGGAGGGGCGCTCGTGGGATTCGGTGCTATCAGCCAACAAACAGATCTGGAGCACCTACGTGCTGCTCTTGATGCATCGTGTGTCGTCGGTACCTGGAAGTGGGATCATATCCGGAACGTTGTCACCTATGACGAAGGCGCCGCACTACTTCTCACGGGCGATCCGGAGCTTGCGGATCGCGAGATCTGCGGCCCCATTGCTCTGAAGGCGGTCCATCCCACGGATATGACGTGGCTGATGGAACACATGCTTAAAGCTGTTCAGGCTGGTGGTTTGGTGCTGGCCGAATATCGAGTTTTTAAAAAAGATGGAACAGTACGATGGCTACTCAGTCGTGGGCGGACTTACCACGACGCAGTCGGCCAACCGGCACGTTCGCATGGGATCCTCATCGACATCACTGAGATGCGCGACGGCGGTGAGCGCTACATCCTCGGCAATCCACCGATGTCGAACGATAATCTTGAGCATGCTGCAGATCTTAGCATTGCGCTTAAGCAATCGCTGCCTCTTGATGCCCCAACCGAAGTACGTAGAGCGGTTGATCTTGTGTTGTTGAGTATTGGGCGCTCAATATCTCAGACACTTGATAAATAATTGTAGGTCGTTGCGGGTAGTGACGGGACCTCAATCACGACTCAGGCTTCTCCGTGCGGCTATTCAAAAGTAGGATTGTGGGACTGTTCCGTTCGAAGATTCAAAAAACAGATTTCAGCGAACCGTAAGCAGATTTCTTCGAGCTTCTGCTTAGGTGTGCAGTCCCGCAGTGTGGTGGCATCAGTTTAGCTGAGGTTGCCGCACACCGGGAGGCGTTATGGGACAGGTTCTTCACGGCTGCGCCACGACCACGCACGCGGTCAGTGCAGCGCTACAGCGATCGAAAGCTCCGCTCAAAGATCTTGCCGCTCAGCATGGACTGAACCTCAAGACGGTCGCGAAGTGGCGTAAGCGTGCCTTCGTGCATGACGCGGCGATGGGACCGAAGACGCCGCGCTCGACCGTGCTCACGACCGAGGAAGAGGTAGCGATCGTCGCCTTCCGCCGGCACACCCTCTTGCCGCTCGACGACTGCCTGTACGCGATCCAGGCCACCATCCCGCACCTGACCCGGTCGTCGCTGCATCGCTGCCTGCAGCGCCACGGGATCAGCCGGTTGCCCGAGGTTGGCGGTGATAAGCCCTGCAAACAGGCCTTCAAAGCCTACCCGATTGGCTTCTTCCACATCGACATCGCGGAAGTTCGCACCGGCGAAGGCAAACGGTACCTTTGGGTGGCCATCGACAGGACATCCAAATACGCCTTCGCCCAGCTGCACGAACGCGCTGATCGGCCCATGGCCTGCGCCTTCCTGGAGGCGCTCATCGAGGCTTGTCCTTACCGCCTGCACCTCATCCTGACCGACAACGGCATCCAGTTCGCCGAGCTGCCTAAGAACCGTCGAGGCCCGACTGCCCTGTACCGCGTCAACCGCTTCGACCAGATCTGCCGGGCGCACGACATCGAGCATCGGTTCACCAAGCCAAACCACCCGTGGACCAATGGCCAGGTCGAGCGCATGAACCGGACCCTCAAGGAGGCGACCGTCAAGCGCTACCATTACGACAGCCACGACCAACTGCGGGAACACCTCGCCGCTTTCCTGGATGCCTACAACTTCGCTCGGCGACTCAAGACCTTACGCGGCCTCACGCCATACGAAGCGGCCTGCCGAGCCTGGGCAGACGATCCGGACCGGTTCAGATACGATCCGACCCATCTCACCTCGGGACTGAACACCTAAGGTCAACTTCTGACTAACTCAGGCCCGCGTCCATTCCGGCCGGAGCCGATCTGCCACTCGTTCCAGCCGCACCTGCCCGTAGTGTTTGTCGATCATGACGAGTGAGGTGCGGCAGTTGCGGGCCACATCCATGACCTCCGCGCCGTTGGCCAGCTGCTCGCTGATGTAGAAGTGGCGCAGCGAGTACGGCGTGCGCTTGATGCCGCGATGATCCCGCTCCAAACCTGAGGCCTTCAACAGCTCCGTGAAGCCGTTCGCGACGGAGCTGACGCGTTTGCCCTGCTCACTCGCGAACACCGGGTCCGTATCCAGGGGCTCTCGGCCCATGCTGCGCTCGAACAGCATCCACAGGGTGTCGAACCACGGGATCGCCGCCTTCTGAGGAATGGCCTTGCCGCTCTTTCCCTTGCCTCGCACCTGCAAGCGAATGTCTCGCTGATCCACCGGCTTGCCCCTGCCCGCTCGGTAGCCCAGCACGTCACCCCAGGTGAGATTGTACATCTCCGTGGGACGAAGGCCGGAGAACGCGCCGATCATCACGTACGCGTGCAGAAGGGTTCGATCCCGACGGGTGTGGTCGTCCAGCCGCTTGATGCGCCAGCTGCGCCGGCCGCTGGCCCGCACCTCCGCGCCGGTGCCATCCATGATGGGATCCACAAGCCGGCTCAGGCTCACCGCCTCCAGGCGGGCAAACTCGTGAGGCTCAAAGCTGGGCCGACGATTGTCGGGCGCACGCCGCGCCTTGATGCTGATCTCAGGCGGTGTCTTCAGGTAGCCCTGCCGCGAGGCCCAGCGCAGCAGCGCCCGCAGCACCACGGTCTCACCGCGCTGACGGCTGATGGAGGGTGCTGAGCGCCGCACGGGTCGGCGCAGGCGGTGCCCGTCACGCTCGTACTCGATGTGCTCGATGAGCTTGCCAGGGCCTTCGGTCCAGTAGGTGCGCCGCCACTCCGCGTAGCGCTCCAGATCCGTGTCCGTGATGGCATCGACGGGTTTGGAGCCGAAGTAGCCGATGAAGAAGCGCCGAATCATCGCGGGCTCGCTCTTGCCCTGATCCGCTCGGCGCTCGCCCCGCTCCACCTCACGATGAATCTGCGCGATGAACTCCTCAGCGACAGCCTCAAAGCCGTGTGCGCGAGCGGTGAGACCCTGTTTGGCCCGGTAGGTGGCCTCGTACCAGATGGCGTCAGCGCGGCGCTCAGCCTCCCCTCGATCGTCCGTGTCCAAGGATCGCTTCAGCTGCCCCTGCCCTCGCACGCTGAAGCGCATCTGCCACTTCGTGCTGCCTGCGCGTTGGAACAGCTGGTAGCGCTCAGCTTGGGGGCTGGTTGGGGTGCTCACGATGCGCCCTGTCTGGTTACTGCGATGCGGAGGACTGCGCTAGAAGTGCGCTAGGGTGCTTTCTGAGCCCCCAGCAAACCGTTACGCCCGCACGACAATTTTTTCGGCTGCGCTAGGCCTGTTCTAGGATTTATAGCCTTTTTCCCGCCGCTCAAAGAGCAAAGAAAAAGCCTGCTAAGTCATTGACCTAGCAGGCTTAAATCTTGGTAGCGAGGGACGGATTTGAACCGCCGACACAAGGATTATGATTCCTCTGCTCTAACCAGCTGAGCTACCCCGCCAGACCGCGGCCGCCGAAGATCGAGGCCGCGATGAGATCGGCGGTATAGGGAACCCCGCCGTTGGGTGTCAACGGGGTCGGCCCCAGGAAAATGGCCTGTCCCGTCGCCCTGTCAGAGCCGGGTCCCGAAGATTTCGGCGACCTGGGGAATGTCCTTGTCGCCGCGTCCGCACAAGTTGACGACCAGGAGGTGATCCTCGGGCTGCTGCGGTGCCAGTTCCCGCACCTTGGCGAGGGCGTGGGCCGGCTCCAGGGCCGGGATGATGCCCTCCAGCATCGAGCAGAGCTTGAAGGCGTCCAGGGCTTCCTGATCCGTCGCCGAGAGGTAGGTGACGCGGCCGGCCTCGTGCAGCCAGGCGTGCTCGGGGCCGATGCCCGGATAGTCGAGGCCGGCCGAGATCGAGTGCGCGTCCGCGATCTGGCCGTCGCCATCCTGCAGCAGGTACGTGCGGTTGCCGTGAAGCACGCCGGGCTTGCCGCCCGAGAGCGAGGCCGCGTGCAGGCCGCTGGAGATGCCGTGGCCGGCCGCCTCGACGCCGTACATCTTGACCTCGGGATCATCGAGGAAGGGGTGGAACAGGCCCATGGCGTTGGACCCGCCGCCGATACAGGCAACGAGGGAATCCGGCAGCCGGCCCTCCATCTCCAGCATCTGCGTCTTGGTCTCGCGGCCGATGATCGACTGGAAGTCGCGCACCATCGCCGGATACGGGTGCGGGCCCGCCACGGTGCCGATGCAGTAGAAGGTGTCGGCGACGTTCGTGACCCAGTCGCGCAGGGCCTCGTTCATCGCATCCTTCAGGGTCTTGGTGCCGGATTGCACCGGCACCACCTCGGCGCCCAGCATCTTCATGCGGAACACGTTGGGCGCCTGACGCGCCACGTCGACGGCCCCCATGTAGACCACGCATTTCAGGCCGAAGCGGGCGCACAGGGTGGCGGTGGCGACGCCGTGCTGGCCGGCGCCGGTCTCCGCGATGATGCGCGGCTTGCCCATGCGGCGGGCCAGCATGATCTGGCCGAGCACGTTGTTCACCTTGTGCGAGCCGGTGTGGTTCAGCTCGTCACGCTTGAAGAAGACCTTCGCCCCGTGTCCGGGGGCCGCCTGCGCGCGCAGGTGCTCGGTCATGCGCTCGGCGTAGTAGAGCGGGCTCGGCCGGCCGACGTAATGGGTCAGATGGCTGTTCATCTCCGCCTGGAAGGCCGGGTCGGCCTTCGCGGCGGTGTAGGCCGCCTCCAGGTCGAGGATCAGCGGCATCAGGGTCTCGGCCACGAAGCGTCCGCCGAAGATACCGAAGCGGCCGCGCTCGTCCGGGCCGTTGCGGAACGAGTTCGGAGGGGGAGCGATGGTCACGGGCATGATCCTCGGAGTGACGGAGGCATGCAGGACGGATGCATGCGAGACGGGCGGATGCGTTTGGCCAACGCCTAGACCCGCGCGGGGGGCGGCGACAATGCGGCCAACACGTCGATCCTTGAAATCAAGGGTTTTTCGACCCGATTGCAAGGCCGTCGACGGTCAGAAATGCTGAGTCGTCGAAGATGTCGGAGCGTCAGGCGCCCCGGGCGGCCGCGACGAAGGCGGCGATGCGGGCCGGCGATTTCTCGCCCGGCCGGATCTCGACGCCCGACGAGACGTCGACGGCGCGGGCACCCGTGCGGGCGAGCGCGGCCGCCACGGTGTCGGGCGTGAGACCGCCCGAGAGCATGTAGCCCGCCGGCAGGGTGGCCCCGTCGAGCAGGCTCCAGTCGAAGGCGTGGCCGTTGCCGCCGGGCAGGTCGGCGCCGGGGGGCGCCTTGGCGTCGAGGAGGATGCGGTCGGCCGCGCGCGCCTGCGCGGCCACGGCGTCGAGATCCGCCGCGCTGGCGACACCGATGGCCCGCATCACCCGGCGGCCGGTGCCGGCGCGGATGGCCGCGACCCGCTCGGGCCTCTCGCGGCCGTGGAGCTGGATCCAGTCCGGATCGAAGGCCGCGACGGCGGCCGCCACCAGGGCGTCGTCGGGGTCGACCAGGAGCACCACCCGCTCGGTCCGGCCCTTCGCTCGCGCGGACAAGGCCCGGCCGGTCTCGAGATCGACGTGGCGGGGGCTCTTGGGGAAGTGCACGAAGCCGACGAGGTCGGCCCCGGCCTCCAGGGCGGCGTCGAGGGTCGTCGGGGTGCTGAGCCCGCAGATCTTGATCGCGACGGCGGACATGCGGGCGGGGAACCGGGGTTCGGCCTCAGTGCGGCGCCGGCAGGGCGACGCGGTCGGAGGCGTTGCGGTAGATGCCGTTCGGACCCTCGTTGGTCGGCGGCGGGGCGTAGGTCTTGAGGCGCGCCGTCTCGTTCTCCAGGCGGCGGATCTCGCGGCGGCGGGCGGCGCTGGTGCGGCGTGTGCCCGCCTGCCCGAGCCAGGCGCCGCAGCCGCCTAGGAGCACGCCGATCGCCACTGCGATGAACAGCAGCAGGTAGAGCGGCAGCGCGGCGCTGAACACCGGCATGTCGGGCGAGACGGGATCGAACGACACCCGCACCACGTCGCGGTTGGCCACCGCGAAGGCCACCACCAGGACGGCGACGGGGAGCAGCAGCAAACCCTTGAGGAAGCGGATCATCGAGAGGAACTCCGAACGGTTGGGACGGGGCAGCGGGTCAGGAAGCGGCGGCCTCGCCGTCCCCGATGCCGGCCTCGTTGAGGCGCAGGCGCATCTCCTTTCCGGTCTTGAACACCGGGATGGCCTTCTCGGAAACGGCAACGGCCGCACCCGTGCGCGGGTTGCGCCCGCGTCGCGCATCGCGGCGCTTCACCGAGAAGGCACCGAAGCCGCGCAGCTCGACCCGGTCGCCCCGGGCGAGCGCGTCCGCGATGGTGTCGAGGATCGCGTTCACGAGGGTCTCGACGTCGCGCTGGTAGAGATGCGGGTTCTGCTCGGCGATCTTGAGCACGAGCTCCGACTTGATCATGCGAGGGCCTTCACGAAATCATGCACGAAAGACGGGGCGCGGACCGTCAGCGGGCCGCCTCGGCGGGGCCGGGCCGCCACAGCACCAGGAGGCCGCCCTGAGCCAGCCCCGCCGTCTCGTCGCCGACCTGGCGCAGGCGGGCGGCGAGGCCGTCGAGCCCGATGAGATCGGCCCCGAGGCCGAGGGCCGACCACAGGCGGAAATCGCTCTTGGTGGTGGGTTTCCAGTCCAGCACCGGCAGGTTCTCCGGCACGCCCTTCTGCGATTCGAGCCAGGCGACCGCCTGCCGCTCGCCGCCGAGGCCGTCGACGAGCTTCAGGGGCACGCTCTGGCGGCCGCTGAACACCCGTCCGTCCGAGACGGTGGCGAGTTCCGTGTCGGACATCTTGCGCCGGTCGGCCACCAGGCCCTTGAACCACCCGTAGGTGTCGCCCACCACGGCGGCGAGCGCCGCGCGGGCCTCGGGCGAAGTCGGAGTGAAGCCCGAGGGCTCGGCCTTGAGCGGCGCCGACTTCACCGACTCGACCTTGACCCCGACCTTGTCGAGCAGGCCCGACAGGTCCGGATACTGGAACAGCACGCCGATGGAGCCGACGAGCGCGGTCTCGCGCGCCACGATGTGGTCCGCCGCGATCGCCGCGATGTAGGCGCCCGACGCCGCCGTGCCGTCGACGAAGGCCACCATGGGCTTCTTCTCGGCGAGCGCGCGCAGGTTGCGGTAGAGTTCCTCGGAGCCGGTGGTGGTGCCACCCGGCGAGGAGATCGACACCACCACGCCCTTGACCGCGGCGTCGTCGCGCACGCGCTCGATCAGCTTAGTGGTCGATTCGCTGCCGGCGATGAAGCCGCCGATCGAGATCCGGGCGATCTGCGGGCGCAGACCGCCGAGGCCGAAGGTGTCGCCGCTGCGGACCCGCAGGCCGACCGCGCCCACGGCGACCACGAGGCCGCCGATGCCGAGCACCCGCCAGAGGGACAGCTTGCGGCGCAGGCGCCGGCGATCGATCAGAAGTTCGGCATCCGCGGCCATGCGCTGGTTCTGCTCCCTCGCGCCGGCTGAACCGGCGGATTGTTTTTCAGGCCCGGGTTCGGATGCGGGACCCGCACCGACTCGCGTCCGCGCGCCGGGCGATCCTTGTCCCACACTCCCCGCCGATTTGCACCAAGCCTTTGTCGCGTCACGCGTCCTCAGGGCAAACCCCGGGGCAAACCATCCTTGGTCCGTGTTCTAGCGCTGCCCGGCCCGGACCCACAAGAGGGCAGGTCGCGGGGCCTGCGGGGCGGCGTCTGGCCGGGGCGGTCGCGCGCGTCGCGGGGGCGGCCGGCCATCCGGTGACGGGGCGCATACGAAAACGCCCGCGCGGGAAGCGATCCCGCGCGGGCGTCGAAGAGACGGACGGATGCCCCGGTCCCGAAGGACCGGGGCACGCGCGCCAAGCTTAGTCCTGCGACTCGTCCTTGTCGTCGCTGGTGCGGGCCTTCTTGAAGGCCGCGCCCAGGATCTCGCCGAGCGAGGCACCCGAATCGGTCGAACCGAACTGGGCCATCGCCTCCTTCTCTTCGGCCATCTCGAGGGCCTTGATCGAGAGCTGGACCCGGCGCGCCTTGCGGTCGAACTGGATCACGCGGGCGTCGAACTTCTCGCCGGCGGCGAAGCGCTCGGGGCGCTGGTCGCCACGGTCGCGGGCCAACTCGGCCCGGCGGATGAAGGTCGTCAGGTCGGTGTCGACGATCTTCACGTCGACGCCCGAATCCTTCACGTCCACCACTTCGCAGGTCACGATCTGACCCTTCTTGAGGTCACCGGCTTCCGTGAAGGGGTCGCCGCCGAGCTGCTTCACGCCGAGCGAGATGCGCTCCTTCTCGACATCGACGTCGAGAACCTGGGCGCGCAGCATGTCGCCCTTCTTAAACTCCTCGATGACCTGCTCGCCGGGACGGTTCCAGTCGAGATCCGACAGGTGGACCATGCCGTCGACATCGCCGTCGAGGCCGATGAACAGGCCGAACTCGGTCTTGTTCTTGACCTCGCCCTCGACCTCGGAGCCCACCGGATGCTGCTGGGCGAAGGCCTCCCAGGGGTTCTGGAGGGTCTGCTTGAGGCCGAGCGAGATACGGCGCTTGACCGGATCGACTTCGAGGATCTGCACTTCCACTTCCTGCGAGGTGGAGACGATCTTGCCCGGGTGGACGTTCTTCTTCGTCCAGGACATCTCGGAGACGTGGATCAGGCCTTCGATGCCCGGCTCCAACTCCACGAAGGCGCCGTAATCGGTGATGTTGGTCACGCGGCCCTTGAGCTTGGCGTCGACCGGGTAGCGCTGGGCGATGCCCTCCCACGGATCGGCGAGCAGCTGCTTGATGCCGAGCGAGATGCGGTGGGTCTCGTGGTTGATCTTGATGATCTTGACCTTGACCGTCTGGCCGATGGTCACGACCTCGGACGGATGGTTCACGCGGCGCCACGCCATGTCGGTGACGTGGAGCAGGCCGTCGATGCCGCCGAGGTCGACGAACGCACCGTATTCGGTGATGTTCTTGACGACGCCGTCGATGACCTGGCCTTCCTCGAGGTTGGCCACCAGCTCGGAGCGCTGCTCGGCGCGGCTCTCCTCGAGGACGGTCCGGCGCGACACGACGATGTTGCCGCGGCGGCGATCCATCTTGAGGATCTGGAACGGCTGCGGGGTGCCCAGCAGCGGGGTGACGTCGCGCACGGGGCGGATGTCGACCTGGGAGCGCGGCAGGAACGCCACGGCGCCGTCGAGATCGACGGTGTAGCCGCCCTTGACCTGGTTGAAGATCGCGCCGGTGACGCGCTCGTTGGCCTCGAAGGCCTTCTCGAGCTTGACCCAGCTCTCCTCGCGGCGCGCCTTGTCGCGCGAGATGACGGCCTCGCCGAGGGCATTCTCGATGCGGTCGACATAGACCTCGACCTCGTCGCCGACGGCGAGTTCGCCTTCGCGGCCGGGGCCGTTGAATTCCTTGAGAGCGACACGGCCTTCCGTCTTGGCGCCGATGTCGATGACGGCCACGTCCTTCTCGATCGCGACGACGCGACCCTTGACGACGGACCCTTCGGTGATCTCGTGTTCGAGGAAGGACTCCTCGAGAAGAGCTGCGAAATCGTCGCGGCTCGGGCTACGCTGTAGGGCGTTACCAGCAGTCATTCTGTCTCCTGACAGGCCTCATCGGGAGGCCGGCATCGGCGGCTCGTGTGACGGGACACCCTCGACGTCGCCGCCCGGGGTCCTGGACCCGACGGGCTCAACCTCCCGAAGGAGGGCCGACGCATTCTCAAGCGATGGTCGAGAGCGGTCCTCCAACGGGGACGCGGCCCGGCAGAACCCTGCCGAGACTCGTCGATTCCGATCGGAGAACGGCGGTTGCATAGCCGATTGCCGGTCATCCGGCAACTGGCCGGGCGCCCGGGCCGCTTCGGTCTCGGAAACGAAAAATCCCCGCGGCCAGGCTGCGGGGATCGGTCGGCACGGCGCGTACGGGACGTGTCAGTCCTCGTCGTCGTCCTCGGTGCTGCGCATGCCCTTGAGCTTGGCGAACACCGAATCGGCGTTGAGCTTCTCGTCGCGGGCGGTGCGGTGGTGCTCGTCGGACTCGGTGTAGTCGGTGGCGGTCGAGACCTCGGTCGGCAGCAGCGTGGCGCCGCCGTCCACCGGCATGTTGGCCGGACGATCCTTGGCCGAGCGCTGGACTTCGAAATCGAGGTCGATCTGCGTGCAGAGGCCGAGGGTCACCGGGTCCATCGGCTGCAGCGAGGCGGAGTTCCAGTGGGTGCGCTCGCGGATCTGCTGGATCGTCGACTTGGTGGTGCCGACGAGGCGGATGATCTGCGCATCCTTGAGTTCGGGGTGGTTGCGCAGCAGCCACAGGATGGCGTTGGGCCGGTCCTGGCGCCGCGACAGGGGCGTGTAGCGCGGACCCTTGGTGGTGCGCTTGACCTCGGGCAGCTTCACCTTCGAGACCGCGACCTTGAGCTTGTAGTTCGGGCTCTTCTGCGCCTTCTCGATCTCGTCGCGGGTGAGCTGGCCCGTGGTGATCGGATCGAGGCCCTTGATGCCGGCCGCGACTTCGCCATCGGCGATGCCCTTCACCTCGAGGGGGTGCAGCTTGCAGAAATCGGCGATCTGCTCGAAGGCCAGCGAGGTGTTCTCCACCAGCCACACGGCGGTGGCCTTCGGCATCAGCGGGCCTTGGGACATCGGGCTACTCCAACAGGTTCGGGCGGGACGGGTCATCGGGGCGCCGCCGACAGGGCGTCGCTCGCTCCGGCCCGAGAGTGGCCGGCAGCATCCCGTCTCAACGCTGCAATAGGGAAGCGCCGTCTATACAGGTTTCCGTGGGGTCAAGGCAATTGCGATCCGCTGCACCCGCAGGATCGGGCACGGCCGTGAAAGCGGTTCGGGATTTCTCCGGGGGCCGCGCCTCAGGTGAACAGGCTCGACACGCTCGATTCGGTCGCGGTCCGGCCGATGGCCTCGCCCAGCAGGGGCGCGATGGTGGCGACCCGGATGTTGCGGGCGAGCTTGACCGCCTGCGTCGGCTGGATCGAATCGGTGATCACCAGTTCCTTCATCCGCGAGGCGGCGATGCGCGAGACCGCGCCGCCCGAGAGCACCCCGTGCGTGATGTAGGCGGAGACGTCCTTGGCGCCGGCGTTGAGCAGGGCTTCGGCGGCGTTCACCAGCGTGCCGCCCGAATCGACGATGTCGTCGACGAGGATGCAGGAGCGGCCCTCGACCTCGCCGATGATGTTCATCACCTCGGATTCGCCGGGGCGCTCGCGGCGCTTGTCGACGATCGCCAGGGTGGCGTCGATGCGCTTGGCGATGGCGCGGGCGCGGACCACACCGCCGACGTCGGGCGACACCACCATCCAGTCCTTGGGGTCGAGCCGCTCCTTGATGTCGCGCACCTTCACGGGGGCGGCGAACAGGTTGTCGGTCGGGATGTCGAAGAAGCCCTGGATCTGCCCGGCATGGAGATCGAGGGTCATGACACGGTCGGCGCCGGCCTCGGTGATCAGGTTGGCCACCAGCTTGGCCGAGATCGGCGTGCGGCCGGAGGTGCGCCGGTCCTGGCGGGCATAGCCGAAATACGGGATCACCGCGGTGATGCGCCGGGCCGAGGAACGCCGCGCCGCATCGATCATGATGAGCAGTTCCATCAGGTGATCGTTGGCCGGGAACGAGGTCGACTGGACGATGAACACGTCCTCGCCGCGCACGTTCTCCTGGAGCTCGACGAAAATCTCCATATCGGCGAAGCGCCGGACCATGCACTTGGCCAGCGGCAATTCGAGATAGGCCGCGATCGCCTCGGCCAATGGCCGGCTCGCATTGCCGGCAATGATCTTGATCGAGGACTTCATGCCGGGGTCTTCATCTCGCGATCCTTGGGGGGGCGTCCCGTCGTCGCTTCGGGCAAGCCCTCGCTGTCGCGCTCATACCAGCCGCGACCGGGGCGTCACAATGCCTTCACGCAGCCTTCACCTGGATTACGAGGCCAGGTCGCCGGTCTCAGGGCTCGAGCAGGCTGTGCAGGTGCACGATGAAGTAGCGCGTCTGGGCGTTGTCAACCGTCGATTGTGCCTTGGCCTTCCAGGCCGTCTGCGCCGAGGCGTAGTCGGGAAAGATGCCGACGATGTCGAGATCCTTCACGTCGCGGAAGTTCACGCCGTCCAGGTTCTCCAGCTCGCCTCCGAAGACGAGGTGGAGCTTCTGTGCGCTGTCGATCGTCGTCGTCATTCCGCCTCTCCTGCCGCCTGGCCGCGGTCGCATCCCGCCGGGTGTCCCGCGAGGCGGGCTCCCGATCGGGCTAAGTCCCCGATCAGGCAAAATCCCCGCAGGCATGCGCCATGCCGTGCTGCCGGTGCGGTCGCAAACCCCGCCCGGTTCGTCAACCCGCTGTGGGTGCCGCGGAACACGCAGGTCCTCCCCGGCCGACGCATGCCACCGCCGGCGTTGCGCCCCGGCCACCGCTCCGGTCATCCGGTCAGAGTTCGAACAGGGTCCCCTGCCGGGTCGCGGCGGCGACCTCCGGCTGCGGCTCCTGGGCGGCGCCCTTTTTCCGGGGCGGGGCCCGTTTCGCGGCGGATTTTCGCGGCGCGGGGTCCAGGCCCGCGTCGGCCGGGTCCGGTGCGCGCGGGGAGCCCGAATCGCCGTGACCGTGACGAAACCCTCGTTGTATTTCATCGCGTCGCACGTCGACGAATCCATCGGCGAATTCGAGGGTCATCGCCGGCGTGGCCTGCGCGGCGATGCGGACCGGCCGGCCCTCGGCGTCCCGCACCAGGGCGTAGCCCCGGGCCAGCACGGCCCGGTAGCTCAGCGATCCGAGCAAACCCGCCAGCCCGGCCAGCCGGTCCGCCCGGCGCTCGGTCAGGCGGTCCCCGGCCTGCACGAGGCGGGCCTGCAGCGCCCCGAGGCGGTCGCGGTTGCGCGCCTGCTCCGTCCGAGCCCGCCCGAGGGTGCCCTCGCGGGCCAACACGAGGCGACGGCCAAGGTACGACAATCCCTCGCCTTTTCGCGCCACGTCATGGCGCAGCGCGGCGCCGGGCCGCTCGCCGATCCGGGCCAGCCGGCCCTGCGCCTGCGCCAGAGCCAGGGTCGGCGGGTGCCGGGCGAAGCGCTCCACGAGGCGCGCCACGCGGAGCCGGAACACCCGGGCATTGCCCGCGAGAGCCGGTCCGAGCCGGGCCTCGGCGAGGTCGAGGCGCTGGCGCTTGCCAGCCAGGAAGGCGTCGACATCCGGCATCGCCCGCACCAGGGCGCGCAGGTCGCTGCGCTCCCGGTCGAGACGGCGCTGAACCGCCTCGCGCTGGCGCCGCCCGAGGTCGACCACCTCGGCCACCAGGTCGGCCCGCACCGGAACCGCCATCTCGGCGGCCCCCGTCGGGGTCGGTGCCCGCCGGTCGGAAACGAAGTCGATCAGGGTGGTGTCGGTCTCGTGGCCCACCGCCGAGATCAGCGGAATCTCCGACTCCGAGGCTGCGCGCACCACGCATTCCTCGTTGAAGGCCCACAGATCCTCGATCGAACCGCCGCCCCGCGCCACGATGAGAACCTCGGGACGCGGGATCGCGCCCCCGGACACCAGGGCGTTGAAGCCCCGGATCGCCGCCGCGATCTCCTCGGCCGCCCCTTCGCCCTGCACCCGAACCGGCCAGACCAGAACGGGCCGGGCAAAGCGGTCTGCAAGCCGGTGCAGGATGTCGCGGATGACGGCGCCCGTAGGCGAGGTCACTACCCCGACGATGCGGGGCAAGTAGGGGATCGGCCGCTTGCGCTCGGAGGCGAACAGGCCCTCGGCCGCCAGCACCCGCTTGCGCTCCTCCAGCAATGCCATCCAGGCCCCGATGCCGGCCGGCTCCAGGGTCTCGATGACGATCTGGTAGGAGGACTTGCCCGGGAAGGTCGTGATCCGGCCGGTGGCAACGACCTCAAGCCCTTCCTGAGGCCGCTGCCGCAGGCGGTTGAAGGTGCCCTTCCAGACCACCGCATCGATGCGCGCCGAGCCGTCCTTCAGCGAGAAGTAGGCGTGACCGGAGCTGTGCTGGCCGCGAAAACCCGAGATTTCGCCGCGCAGCCGAACATGGCCGAAGGCATCCTCCAGCGTTCGCTTCAGGGCGGAGGCGAGGTCGCCGACCGACCATTCGGGCACGTTGGACACAGGGCCGGACGATGCAGCGGTTCTAGCGGGCGGAGGGGGGACGGCCATGGCGGCGGACGCTAGGCCCGGCATAGCCCCAGGTAAAGTGGGGGCGCGTTCGCCGCCGGGTCACATCAGAATCGACAGGATCACCAGGACGGAAGCGACTGGAACAGCGCAGATCGCCAAGGCCATCCGCCAGATCGGCAATGCGTCGAGGCTGTGATTGTCGTTGCACGCCCGCACCGGCACACGGCCCCGTGTCAGGTAATGTGAGGCACTGACGCCTCGGGTCGGAGGCGGCGCCATCAAATACGGAACGGATTTGCGACAGCCTGGCATGATTGTCACAACGTGACTCCGGTTCGTTCGTTCCACGCCAAAGGATGAGAACCGATGCCATTGGATCTCGGTTCTGCGGCGAGAGTACGGCCCTCCCCCCCTTCCGCAGAGCGCTTCCCGTGTACATTGACGGTCTTAGCGGTAAATCGGCCTTTTCAACGAACGGCTTTTGGGGAACATCACCCCCATGAACATCCTCCTCATCGGCGCGGGTGGGCGTGAACACGCCCTGGCCTACGCCATCGCCAAGAGCCCCCTCTGCAGCCGACTGTTCACCGCACCGGGCAATCCCGGCACGGCTGATTTCGGTGAGAACCGGCCGGACCTCGCCGTCTCCGATCATGCGGCGGTCCGCGCTTTCTGTGAATCCGAGCGCATCGGCCTCGTCGTGGTCGGGCCGGAGGCGCCCCTGGTGGCAGGCCTCGTCGACGACCTCCAGGCGGCGGGCGTCCGGGTGTTCGGCCCGACCCGGGCCGCCGCGCAGCTCGAAGGGTCGAAGGGTTTCACCAAGGATCTCTGCGCCGAGGTCGGCATCCCGACCGCCGCCTTCGCCCGCTTCCAGGCTCTCGAGCCTGCTCTGGCCTACCTCGCCGAGCACGGCGCCCCCATCGTGGTGAAGGCCGACGGTCTTGCCGCCGGCAAGGGCGTGGTCGTGGCCGAGACCCGGGATCAGGCGGAAAGCGCGGTGCGCGCCCTGTTCGAGGAGCCCGGCGCCGAGATCGTGATCGAGGAATGCCTGTTCGGCGAAGAGGCGAGCTTCTTCGCCCTCTGCGACGGCACCCGTGCGGTGCCGGTGGGCACGGCCCAGGACCACAAGCGCGTTTTCGACGGGGACCGCGGCCCGAATACCGGGGGCATGGGCGCGTATTCCCCGGCCACCATCCTGACGCCGGCCCTGGAGCAGGAGGTGATGGACACCATCATCACTCCGACGCTGGACGGGATGCGCGCGCGCGGTACCCCCTTCACCGGCATCCTCTATGCCGGTCTGATGCTGACGGCCGATGGTCCGAAGCTGATCGAGTACAACACCCGCTTCGGTGACCCCGAGGCCCAGGTGCTGATGCCTCGCCTCGCCTCGGACCTGGTGCCCGCCCTGCTGGCGGCCTGCGAGGGCGACGTGTCCGGGATCGCCCTCGAATTCGACCTGCGACGCGCGGCCCTCACGGTGGTCATGGCGGCGGCGGGCTATCCCGGCACGGTCCTGCGCGGGTCGGAGATCCGGGGCCTCGCGGCGGCGGGCCAGAGCGACGACATCCTGGTGTTCCAGGCCGGCACCCGTGCCGAGGACGGGCGGCTCCTCGCCGATGGCGGCCGGGTGCTCGCCGTCACCGCGCTCGGCGAGAGCATGATGGAGGCCCAGGCCCGCGCCTACGCGGCGGTGGCCCGGATCGACTGGCCGGAGGGCTTCTGCCGACGCGACATCGGCCGCCGGGCCGTGGCCCGCGAGGTCGCGGGCGGCGGGATCTGACCGCCGGCTGTCAGCGCCGCTTGTTGCCGCGTGGGCCCGTTGGGACCACCGTGTTGCCCCGGTTCTCGGCCCGCAGGACACGCCAGCGTGCGACCCGATCCGGATCGAGCTGGCCCACCGCCACGGCAGCCTGAACGGCGCAGCCGGGCTCATGGGCATGGGTGCAGTCGCGGAAGCGGCAAGCCGGGGCCAGTTCGGTGATCTCGGCGAACAGCGTCTCCAGCCCCTCGGCTGCGTCGCCGAGCTGAAGCGAGCGGATGCCCGGTGTGTCGATGACCCAGCCGCCCCCCGCGATGGCGTGGAGCGAGCGGCTGGTGGTGGTATGCCGCCCTTTGGCATCGTGTTCCCGGATGCCGCCCGTTGCCTGCGGTGCCGCGTGGTCCGGGCCCGCCAGGGTGTTCACGAGTGTCGACTTGCCGACACCCGACGAGCCCACCACCGCGACGGTCCGGCCCTGACCGCACCAGGGCTCGAGATGTGTCGCCGCGTCGGGCTCACGGGGGTTCACCAGAACCACGGCAAGGTCGCGCTGCAGCGCCATGGCCTCGCGACGGTAGCGCTCCGCATCCTCCGCGACATCCGCCTTGGTCAGGACGATGACGGGCTCGGGTCCACCCTGGTTGGCCAGGGCGAGGTAACGCTCCAGGCGGGTCGGATTGAAATCCGCGTTGCAGGAGGTGACGATGAAGAGCGCGTCGACATTGGCCGCCGCGAGCTGCGGCGCTACGCTGCCCTCGCGCCGCCGCTCCAGCACGGTGCGCCGCTCCAGGCGGCGGCGCAGCATCTGCGTGACCGCTTCGACGAGAACCCAGTCGCCGACGGCATAGTCGCCGGTGTTGGTGTGGACCGGCAGCATGAGCTTCGCCGGCCCTGCCTCGGAGAGGGCACCCATGCGGGCGCGATGCACGGTGGCGACGCGCTGTGGCAGCAAGGCAGCCTCGTCCGTGCGGCACTGATCCGCGAAGAATGCGGACCAGCCGAGTTCGGCGAGGGTGTGGGCGGTCTTCACGACGCCCTCAACCGGCGAGACGCGTCAGCGCCTCCGTGATCTTCTCCAGGCGGGCGGCCTCCCCGTCCCGGCGCTCGCGCTGCTCGTCCACCACCTCATCGGGCGCACGGGCGAGGAAGTCGGCATTGCCGAGCTTGCTCTCGATCTTGGCGATCTCGGCGGTGGCTTTCGCCGCCTCCTTCTTCAGGCGCGCGACCTCGGCACCGAGATCGACGATGCCCTCGAGGGGCAGGGCCGCCACCGAGCCGCGCACCAGCAACTGCACGGAGTTTTTCGGCGCTGCCTCCGCGAAGCGGATCTCGGAGAGTCGTGCAAGACGCACCAGAGTGTCGCCCCAGCGTGTGGCGCGGGCCCGCAAGGCCTCGTCGGCTCCCACCACCACGAGGGGAATCTGGGCCGCCGCCGGTACGTTGGTCTCCGAACGTGCCGAGCGGATCTCGGAAACGAGATCGACCAGCCAGCCGATCTCGGCTTCCGAATCCGAATCGTTCAGCGCGGCCAGGTCGGGCCAGGGCGTCAGGGCGAGGAGGCCGCGATCCACGATGCCCTCGCCCTTGATGGCCCAGAGTTCCTCGGTGAGGAACGGCATGAACGGATGCAGCAGCTTGGCGATCTGGTCGATCAGGAACGCCACCGTCGCCTGCGTCTCGGCCTTCGCTGCCGCTGCGACGCCCTCCCCCTGAAGGACGGGCTTGGCCAGTTCCAGATACCAGTCGCAGAAGATGTTCCAGACGAACCGGTAGGCCGCCGCCGCCGCATCGTTGAAGCGGTAGGCCTCGAGGGCCGCCCTCACTTCGGCGACCGCCCGCGCGGCTTCGCCGAGCGCCCAGCGGTTCAGGGTCTCGGCGGCGTCCTCGGGCCGGTAATCAGGGCGCAGCATGCAGCCGTTCATCTCGGCGAAGCGTGAGGCGTTCCAGAGCTTGGTCGCGAAGTTGCGGTAGCCCTCGACCCGGTTGACTGCGAGCTTGATGTCCCGCCCCTGCGCGGCCATCGCCGCGAGCGTGAAACGCAGGGCATCGGCGCCGTACTGGTCGATCAGGCCGAGTGGGTCGACCACGTTGCCCTTCGACTTCGACATCTTGGCGCCGGAGGCGTCGCGCACCAGCGTGTGGAGGTAGACCGTCGAGAACGGCACCCGATCGGTCACGTGCAGGCCGAGCATCATCATCCGGGCGACCCAGAAGAAGATGATGTCCTTGCCGGTCACCAGCGTGTCAGTCGGGTAGTAGCGCGCGAGTTCCGGCGTCTCGTCCGGCCAGCCCAGCGTCGAGAACGGCCACAGGGCGGAGGAGAACCAGGTGTCGAGGACGTCCTCATCACGACGCAGGGCCACCGACGCCCCGCGCTTCGCGTCCGCCCGTGCTTGCGCCTCCGCTTCGCTCGCCGCGACGTAGATGCCGCCAGCCTCGTCGTACCAGACCGGAATCTGGTGGCCCCACCAGAGCTGGCGCGAGATGCACCAGGGCTCGATGTTCTCAAGCCACTGGAAGAAGGTCTTCTCGTAGTTCTCGGGCACGAAACGGGTTTTCCCGTCGCGCACCGCCTGCAGGGCGCGCTCGGCCAGGGGCTTCACGTTCACGTACCACTGGTCCGTGAGGTAGGGCTCGATGACCACGTTCGAGCGGTCGCCGTGCGGCACCGCATGGGTGTTGGGCTCGATCAGCCGCAGGCGCTCGCGTGTCTCCATCAGGGCGACGACCCGCTTGCGGGCCTCGAACCGATCGAGGCCATGCAGGGCGAGGGCTTCCGGCTCCGGGTTCGCATCGGCTAGGAAAGCCGCGTTACCGTCAAGACTTATGCGAGCTTCCGAATCCAGAATGTTGATCGGCGTGCAGCCGGCTCGGCGGCCGACCTCGAAGTCATTGAAGTCGTGCGCCGGCGTGATCTTGACCGCACCGGTCCCCTTCTCGGGGTCGGAATAGGTGTCGGCGATGATCGGGATCAGCCGTCCGACCAGCGGCAGGCGAACCCGCTTGCCGACGAGTTGGGTGTAGCGCTCGTCATCCGGATGAACCGCGACGGCGGTGTCGCCCAGCATCGTTTCGGGCCGCGTGGTGGCGACCGTGATGACCTCCCCCGTCTCCGCGCCGGCCGCGTCGACGACCGGGTAGTCGAAGTGCCAGAGATGGCCCTTCACCTCGATCTGGAGCACTTCGAGGTCCGAGATCGCGGTCTGGAATTTCGGATCCCAGTTCACGAGGCGCTTGTCGCGGTAGATCAGCCCCTGCGCGTGCAGGTCGACGAAGGTGCGTGTGACGGCGCGGACCATCTGGTCGTCGGGCGCGCCCGAGAGGCCCATGGTGAAGCGCTCGCGCGACCAGTCGCAGGAGGCGCCGAGGCGCTTCAACTGGTTGACGATCGCCCCGCCCGATTCCGCCTTCCAGGCCCAGACCTTCTCGACGAAGGCGGCCCGGCCGATCTCGCGCCGGCCCGGCTCCTGTGCCTCCGCCAGACGACGCTCCACCACCATCTGGGTGGCGATGCCGGCATGGTCGGTGCCCGGCTGCCAGAGCACGTCACGCCCTCGCATCCGCTCGAAGCGGCAGAGGATGTCCTGGAGCGTGTTGTTGAGGGCGTGCCCCATATGGAGGCTGCCGGTGACGTTCGGCGGCGGGATCACCATGGTGAAGGGCTTCGCCCCGGCCCGCTCGGGTCGCCCGGCCTTGAAGGCACCGCCGGTTTCCCAGGCGGCGGCGATGCGCGCCTCGACGGCAGCGGGGTCGAAGGTCTTGTCCATCATGGGCGGGGTCGGTTCACGTGTCGGAGAAAGCGGAGGTTGGCCCGCTTTCAACCCGTCATGGCCCCTGCGTCAACTCGCGAGTCCGGTCATTCGACCGGGGCGGTCCTCAGCGGCCTCTGGCCACGCGCTCGATCTCGGCCCGGACCAGCCGTTCGACCATGCCGGGCAGGTTCTCGTCGAGCCAGCCCTTCAGCATCGGTCGGAGCATATCCTGCACCAGATCCTCGAAGGTTCGGGCCTGACTGCTCATCACGGTGTGCGAGAGCATATGAAAGGCCTGCGCGACGCTGGCGTCGGTAACGGCCGAGGTCAGCCGTTCTGTCGGCGTCGGGACGGGCTCCGGATCGGGCTCGCGGACGGCGGGCTGCGGCGCGGGGCGCGGCGGCTCGACGGGTGCGGCGGCACGGATCGGCGGAAGAGGCTCGGGCTCCGGCTCGTCGTCATCGAAGGAGATTGCATCGAAATCGATCTGCCCGTCCTCGATCGGCTCCTTGCGGAACGCGATCTCGGGCTCCTCAATGGGGGCCGGCCGGCGCACCGGCTTGGCCACCTCGGCGAGGTCCAGCACGTCGTCGTTCTCGGGCTGGAGCACGGAGGGTTGTGGCGGGCTCACCTCGGCCTTGGCATTCTGATCGTCGGCGATGATGCGACGGATCGAGGCCAGGATCTCCTCCATGGAGGGTTCCTGCGTCTTGTCCAACACCTTGGGGCTCGCTGCACTCATCCGGACGACGCTCGGGATCTGGGATGGACGGTTGATGACGGGGGCGAGTATTTCACGCTCCCGTCCCGATACAAGCGCTGGCCGCCGCGCGACGCGGGATAAGCCCGCATCGGATCCAGATATGCGCAGCAGCCGATCCGCTCCGGCGGGCTGCTGCGCTCGCGACCGGCTTTCGGAGGTCAGCGGCCGTCGGGTGTGCGCACGCCGTACCAGAGGTCCTTGACCTGATCGAAGTGTTCCTTCGGGCTGTACACCGCGACGGGCAGCGCGGTGTAGCGCACCGTCAGGCGGCCGACGGCCTGGACCACGCCGTAGGAGAAGATCACCCGATCGCGCTGGGCGATGATGAGGTTGGTGCGGGCGTTCAACAGTTCCTGTTGCGCGTTGAGGACGTCGAGGGTGGTGCGCTGGCCGACGCGGGCCTCCTCACGCACGCCGTTCAGCGCCACTTCGTTGGCCTGCACCTGCGCCTGGGAGGCGATGACCTGCGCCTTGGCGGCTTCGAGACGGCCCCAGGCGGTGACGATCGCCGAACGGACCTGATCGCGCGTGTCCTCGGCGTCGAGCCGGCGCTGGCCCACGGTCTCCTTGGCCTGGCGAATCTGCGAGTAGGTCTGGCCGCCCTCGTAGAGGGGGATGGACAGGCGACCGACGATCGAGGCGCTGACCGCGTTGTCGCCCGGGAACTGGTTGTCGTAACGCTGCTGCACCGAGCCCTGAAGGCCGGCGGTGGGATACAGCGCGCCTTCGAGAACCTTTACCTGAGCCTCGGACACATCGACGAGATGTAGTGCCGAGAGAATCTGCGGATGCTCCTTCAGGCCGATGTTCAGGGCGGTATCGAGGCTTGACGGGACGAAGCGGTCCAGCGGCCGACCGGGCGCGAGCTGGCGCGGCTCGACACCGATATAGCGGCGGTAATTGCCGATGCTGGCACGCAGGGTGGCCTCGGCGCCGCTGACCTCGGAGCGTGCGCCAGCCAAGCGTGCCTCGGCCTGGGCGACGTCGGTGCGGGTGACTTCGCCGACGTTGAAGCGGTCACGCGTCTGACGCAGCTGCTCCTCGAGCACCTCGACGTTGTTGCGGCGCAGTTCGAGGTTCGCCGTATCGCTCAGAACGAACATGTACGACTGGGCGGCATTGAACAGGGTGTTCATCTCGGTGGCGCGCAGCGCCTCCCGGACGCGGAGTACGTCCGATTCCGCCTGACGGGTCTGGTTGTCGGTGCGAAAGCCGTTGAAGAGGGTCTGGTTCACCGTGAGGCCCGCGCCGCCCGGCCGCGTGACCTGGTTGAGCGGGATACGAGATGTTCGGCCGTCCGTCTGCGCAAGGCCGATATCGGCGTCGAGGGTGACGGTCGGACGATAGCCGGACTTGGCCTGCGCTACGGTCTCGTCGGTCGCACGCACGCCGGCGCGGCCCGAATTCAGAGTGGGATTGGCCGCGTAGGCCCGCGACAGGGCGCTCTCCAGCGTTTCGGCACCGGCCGGGCTCGCTACGGCGAGGGCCAGCACGGCGAAGCCGATCGGCCGAAGCCTCGTGCGCATCGCAGGTTTCGAATCTCTCACGCTCGTCGACCCTTGCGGTTTCTAGATGAACCGGACGACCATACGAGATGGTCACCGCGCCACAGCGCGAATCCGGATTGCCCGCCTCAGCGCGGAGAGTAGCCGACCTTGGCCGGCAGAGCACCGGGTGGTTCCAGTCCGCCGCACGAATCCGTGTGCGGTGCCGTAAAAAAGCGACACTACTCAGAGTTGGTGTCAAATTGATACACAACCAGAGGGATTTCAGTCGGGCGTCAGGAATGCGAGGCGTTGCGGCTCTTCGTCAGGCGCGAATCAAAACGCGAAATCGGCCTCGGCCGCGAAAGCACCGAGGGCTGGCAGGGCGGCATCGAAGAGCGGACGCGCACCGAAGGCCTCTCCGGCGCGGACGAACAGAGTCGCCTTGGCGGCCCGGTCCTGCCCCATCACGCAGACGAGGCGACCGCCATCCTTCAATTGGTCGAGCAGGGCCTGCGGGCGGGTTTCCACCCGGCCGTTGACTAGGATGGCGTCGTAGGGCGCGGACTGCGCCGCCCCCGCGTCGAGGGGGCCTTCGACCAGTGTGATGCTGCCCTGGCCCGCCAGACGCTCGCGGGCTCCGGCCAGAAGGTCCGCATCGGATTCGAGGGCCGCCACCTCGGCTCCGATCTGTGCCAGGATCGCGGCGGCGTAGCCGTAGCCGGTGGCCACGTCGAGCGCCGTCTCGCCGGGCTGGATCGCCAGGGCCTGGATCATCCGAGCCAGCAGCATCGGCGCCGGCATCGCCCGACCCGAGGGGCCAAGCCGCAGGGTCTGGTCGATATAGGCGAAATCCTCGCGCCCGGGCGGAACGAAGCGCTCGCGGGCGATCTCCTCGAAGGCGTCGAGAACCGGGACATCGTTCACGTCGAAGGTCCGCAACTGACAATCGACCATGAGGCGTCGCGCCTGCGCGTAATCGAGCATGGTAGCTGTCTTCCTCGACGCTGAGCCGACGCCGGACGCCGGTCTATCCCTCCGGGCGGCCCGAGCGGCCACGCCGAAGCTTGCGGGTTGTCGGGGATCGATTGGCAAAACGCAAGGTTCTCGACGCCCCTGCCCGTCCGACGATCCGAGACGGTACGATCCGGCTTCGCCGACGTCATTCCGTCTCCGGGGACGCCCGAAGAGCCTCTCTTGCGAGAACCCTTCGCGGTAGAACCCTTCGCGTACGAGCCTGGGCTCGGCTTTCCCACGTGGGAGGGCGGTCCGGATCCGGGCGTGATCGCGAAGGTCTTATGAAGGGGGAAGTCGACTTTGGAGGCCTCGGAGGGAATCGAACCCCCGTGCAAGGATTTGCAGTCCTCTGCGTAACCACTCCGCCACGAGGCCTCTGTCGCACGGCCCCGAAGGACCCGTTTGGCGACCCCCGTCCGGGCGGCCGGCTCGGGGAGAGGCGTCTCTAGCAGAGCCCCCCGCGTGAGGGCAACGGCCTTTGGACGATCTCCGCAAATTAGGAGGCGGTCGCTTTCGCGACTCGGCCCAAACCGCTCCGACCCGGTGCTGCGATCCACCGCCTCCAATCCGATGCGGCCCCTTACCCAAATCGCGGGCCAAGTCGCGGGCGAGATCGCGGGGTGAGGCGCGGGAATTTCAGGCAGCGCCCCGGGGCACCGGCCAAAAAATGTGACGGAATCGTCAAATCACCGGTCCGGACACCCTTGCGTCCCGGCGAAGCGCTGTGTAGACCCCCGATCGCGGTCCCCGATAGCTCAGTTGGTAGAGCAAGCGACTGTTAATCGCTTTGTCGCAGGTTCGAGTCCTGCTCGGGGAGCCAATTTTTCTTCAAGACTTGGCTGTACTCTTGACGAGGCAGCTATAGCGGTTGAGCCGATCGTGAGATCTGGCCCTGCATGCTCGCAACAGTTGGTCCGAAGCGCCCATCGCGTGCGCCACCGTTGCGGTGTTTTCGTGAACTCTTTTCTCTCTGTCACGCGTCTCGCGCTCGTCCTTTGAACGACGAACCTCGCCAGCCCCGAGAGCCGGCGAAGTTGGTTTCAAAGGTGCGCGAGCTCGCGTCGATCAGGTGAGTGGGCCCGGAATCGCGCTCTCCGCCTCTGCGAGCAGGCGCGTTTCGTGTTTGCGCACGAACAGCCAGAGGGCGAGGCCGCCGAAGATCACCACGGCGAGCAGGCCAAGGCCCACGGGACCGGCGATATGCTCGATCGAGCGGCCACAATAATACGATCCCAGCCCCATGATCGTCGCCCAGGCGATGCCGCCGAGACCGTTGAAGACCAGGAAGCGGCGGGCGTCGAGCTTGTTCACCCCGGCCAGCACGGCCGCGTAGGCCCGCAGCATCGCGGTGAAGCGGCCGAAGAACACGATCTTTCCGCCATGCTCGCGAAAGAGATACTGGCCGAGCTTCAGCCGCCCGTGATCGAGGGCGATGAGGTGACCGTAGCGGAGCAGGAGCGGCATGCCCCAGCGTCGACCGACCCAGTAGCCGAGGTTGTCGCCAAGGATCGCGGCGGCCGCGGCGGCCAGGATGATCAGGCCGATCTGCAGGTGGCCGGTGCTGCCGGCATAGACGGCCGAAGAAATCAGGATGGTCTCGCCCGGCAACGGCACGCCAGCGCTTTCCAAAGCGATGACGACGAAGATCGCAATGTAGCCATAGCTCGCGATCAGGTCTGCAATTGGAAGATTTGAGAGAAACGACATCGGCATTCCCGAGTGGTGCGATGGGCGCACTGTGCGCGGGAACGTGGCGGGATCGGGGCTGACACGGGGCACCACAGGCCTGGAAACCGCCGAATCCGTTGGGACGATCCGGATGCGAGGTGCCCCTCGCCCGGTCGGAGGCGTCCCGCAGCCACCGCGCATCGCGTGCTCGCAACGGGACGCCGTGGCTCAACCGAAGGAGCCGAAGCCCTCGAAGCTGTCGCTGTCGAAGGTGGAGGGCGGTTCACACGCGACCGGATTGGAAGCGATGTCGTCGGCGGGCGTGTCCGGCTTTCGGGAGAGGGTTTGCGGGAAAATCTCGTCAGAGACAGATGCGAGCGGCGAGTCGGGGCGATCGTGCTGCACGTCTTTGGTCATCCAGGCTCCTCAAGCAGCGTGCCGCGGATAAGGCACAGCTTGGGGTACCTGAGGAACACGGATTCGTGAATCCTGCCGCTGCCCGGTTCCGGCGCATCTGCCATGCGGTAGCGGGATGACGCGACCACGCATCGGAGAGATCGCGGCGGGGGCCGCGATCGACGATCCGGCAGCGGGTTTGTGGTCAGGCGTTCTTGCGCGGCCGATGGCTTGGGTCGATCCCGCCCTCGGGCGTGGTCTCGTTGTCGACATCGCCTTCGAAGGTCGAATCCGCCGCGATGTCCTCCGGGTCGCGCCCCGTCATGCCCTTCGATGCGCCGATGCCTGGATTGCCCTTCAGATCGGCATCGCTCGGGACATCGGTCTTCAGATGCTTGTTCGACATGTCTGCTCCCACTGATGAGGGCTCGGCGCCTTGTCCGGCGCTTCGCGATCGTTCTCAGCCAACCGGCCGGCGGTGGGCGCCGTTCCCGGCGGATTGGGTGCGCGCGTGGTCGCGGGGGAAGCGTGGTGTCGATGGTCGGCCCTGAAAATAGGAGAGGCCGGGGGATGCGTTCCCCCCGGCCTCCCCGTCGGTGCGTCCCGGCCTACGGCTGTTCGTTGCCGGCGTAGTTGATGGAGCCGTCGGCGCCCTTCTTCCACATGTACATCACGTAGTCCGGCCGGGTGATGTCGCCCTTCTTGTCGTACGAGATGTCGCCGATCACCGTGCTGAAGGGCTTGCCCTCGTGCATGTAGGCGGCGACCTTCTGGCCGTCGGTCGACTTCGTCGCCTTCATCGCGTCAGCCAGGATCTGCATGGCGGCGTAGGAGTAGAGCGTGTAGCCTTCGGGATCGAAGTTGATCGCCTTGAAGGCGTCGACCGTGGCCTTGGACTTCGGATTCTTGCGGGCATCCGGCGAGAAGGTCATCAGGGTGCCGTCGGAGCCCGGACCCGCCACCTGGGCGAACTCGCGGTCGGCGATGCCGTCACCGCCCATCAGCGGTGCGTTGAGGCTCTGGTCGCGCATCTGGCGGATCAGCAGGCCCGCCTCGGTGTAGAGGCCACCGAAATAGACCACGTCGACATTGGCTTGCTTCAGTTTGGAGACCAGAGCCGAGAAATCCTTCTCGCCCGGGTTGATGCCCTCATAGAGCACGTTGGTGCCACCCTTGGCCTTGAGGGCCTTCAGGGTCTCGTCGGCCAAGCCCTTGCCGTAGGGGGTCTTGTCGTGGACGAAGGCGATCTTCTTGCCCTTGAACTTGTCGGCGAGGTAGGCGCCCGCCACCGCGCCCTGCTGGTCGTCGCGACCGCAGGTGCGGAAAGTATTCCAGTTGCCGCGCTCGGTATACTTGATCGCCGTGGAGGCCGGGCTGACCTCGACGATGCCGGCTTCCTGCAGCACGTCCGAGACCGGGATGGAGACGCCCGAGTTGAAGGCGCCGACCACGGCCTTCACGCCCTCGGAGGCGAACTTGTTGGCGACCGACACGCCCTGCTTCGGGTCGGAGGCGTCGTCGCCCACCGTCATCACCAGCTTCTCGCCGTTGACGCCGCCGGCCTTGTTGATGTCGGCGATGGCCTGCTGGGCCCCGGTCTTGATCTGTGCACCGAAGGCGGCGTTCGGGCCGGTGACGGGAACCACGACGCCGATCTTGATCTCGGCCTGAGCGGCGGTTGCCGCCAGCATCAGGCTGAGGGCGACACCGGCTGAAAACAGTGACTTCATGCTCGTTTCCCCTCTTCAGGCGCCGGACCGGGCGTTCGCTTCGCCGGTACGGTCGCCAAAACGCGGTGTGGTCTCGCGCCGCGCCGTCACGGCGTCGGCGCGCTCGTCCGGTCCCGCCAGCTCAGCGGTCCGGTGCGCTCGTAGAGCCAGGCATATTGCCGGGTCATCTGTCCGGTGCGGGTGTAGCGGTAGGCCACGGCCCCGATGGCCAGGACAACCACCGCGTCGACCAGATAGGCCGGAAGCGACAGCAGCGGGTCCTCGAACAGCGCGTAGTGCAGGAACCGCGTCACCGCCGCGATCAGCAGCAGGGCCAGGGCGCAGTGCCAGAACGGGCGCCAGCCGCGGGCGAGTCCGCTGCCCGTCATCCAGGCGGCACCGCCCCCCATCGCCACGGTAATCAGGAGGAAGATGCCCAGGGTACGCAGATCGAGGCTGAAACCATCGGCCATGCTCAATGCGATCCCCCCTCGAGGTAGGCGGCCTTCACCTGCGGGTCGTCGAGGAGCGCCTGACCGGTGCCGCTCATCGTGACCGCCCCCGTGACCATGACGTAGCCGCGATGCGCGAGCTTGAGGGCATGATAGGCGTTCTGCTCGACGATGAACACGGTCAGGCCCTCGCGGGCGTTGAGGTCGCGCACGGCGGAGAAGATCTGCTTGACCACCAGGGGCGCCAATCCGAGCGAGGGCTCATCGAGCATGAGCAGGCGCGGCCGGCTCATCAGGGCACGGGCGATGGCGAGCATCTGCTGCTCGCCCCCCGACATGGTGCCGCCGCGCTGATCGATGCGCTCCCGCAGGCGCGGGAAGAGGGTGCACATGCGCTCGAGGTCGTCGGCAAAGTGCTTGCCGCCGTTGACGGCCGCGCCCATCTGCAGGTTCTCGCGCACCGTCATGCGGGAGAAGATGCGTCGGCCCTCGGGCGATTGGGCCAGGTTGAGCCGGGCGATCTCGTGGGTCGGCAGCTTCGTGATGTCCTGGCCCGCGAAAGTGATGGTGCCCTCGCGAGCCTGGGGCTGGCCGAAGATCGTCATCATGAGGGTCGACTTGCCGGCCCCGTTGGCCCCGATCAGGGCGACGATCTCGCCCTCGTGCACGTCGATGTCGACGCCCTTCAGGGCGCGGATGCTGCCGTAATAGGCCGAGACGCCGCGCACGCTGAGCAGCGGCGCTTTCGCGCCCTCCTCGTCGGTCTTCCCCATCCGGGCGCGGGTCTCGTCCACCAGCACGTTGATGCCCGCGACGCTCATGCCGTTGTTCCCGCCAGACCGACTTCCGCTTCCACCGCCGCCACCTCCTCGTCGTCGACGCCGAGATAGGCCGCGATCACCCGGGTGTCGTTGCGGATCTCGTCCGGCGTGCCGTCCGCGATCTTGATGCCGTAGTCGAGCACCACGATGCGGTCGGAGATCTGCATCACCACCGACATGTCGTGCTCGATCAGCAGGACCGAGGTGTCGTACTCGTCGCGGATCATCCGCAGCAGGGTGTTGAGATCGGCCGATTCCCGCGGGTTGAGGCCGGCCGCCGGCTCGTCGAGGCAGAGCAGCACCGGGTCGGTGCACATGGCGCGGGCGATCTCCAGGCGGCGCTGGTCGCCATAGGGCAGGTCGCCCGCCGGCTCGTCGGCCCGGTGGGTCAGGCCGATGCGTTCGATCCAGCCGGCGGCCTTGGCGATGGCCTCATCCTGCGCGCGGCGATAGCCCGGCAGGCCGAGGATGCCCGCGAGCGAGAAGCCGGAGGCCCGCATCAGCGGCTTGTGCATGGCCACCAGCAGGTTCTCCAGCACGGTCATCTGCGGGAACAGCCGGATGTTCTGGAAGGTGCGGGCGACCCGGGCGAGGCGGTTGACGTCGTGGCCCGGCAGGCGCTCCAGCAGGTAGGTCTCGCCACCCGTCTGCGACAAGCGGATCATGCCCTCGGTCGGCTTGTAGAAGCCGGTGATGCAGTTGAAGACCGTGGTCTTGCCGGCGCCGTTCGGACCGATTAGCGCGGTGATGTCGCCGCGCCCGACCTTGAACGACAGGTCGCCCACGGCGGTGAGGCCGCCGAACCGCATGGTGAGGTGGTCGACCACCAGGATCGGGTCGGCCGGGCCGCCGGAAATCGCGGCCGGCGGCGCGTCCTGCAGCGTGGCGAGGCGGGTGGTTCCGGTGGCGAGGCTCATGCGGTGCGCCCTCCCAGGCGGACCGAGGGCGAGCGCTCGGAGATCAACCCGCGCGGGCGCCAGACCATCATGCAGACCATGGCGAGGCCGAACAGCAGCAGGCGGTACTCGTTCGGGTCGAAGCCCTCGCCGAATACCGCCTTGAGGAAGGTGAGATTACGCAGCAGTTCCGGCGCGCCGACCATCACGATGGCGGCGATGGCAACGCCGATCTGGCTGCCCATGCCGCCCAGCACCACGATCGCCAGAATGATCGCGCTCTCGAGGAAGTTAAAGCTCTCGGGGCTGACGAAGCCCTGGCGCACGGCGAAGAACGAGCCGGCGAAGCCCGCGAACATGGCGCCGAGCGCAAAGGCGGTGAGCTTGGTCATGGTGGTGTCGATTCCGAGCGAGCGGCAGGCGATCTCATCCTCGCGCAGGGCCTCCCAGGCGCGGCCCAGCGGCAGGCGGCGCATGCGGAGCGTCACCAGGTTGGTGATCAGCGCCAGGGCGAGGATCAGGTAGTAGAGGAAGACGATCCGGTGCATCGGGCTGAAGCTCAGCCCGAAGGTCTGGGCGAACCCGCCCTCCCCGGCCGCGAACGGGATGCCGAAGAAGCTGGCGCGGGGGATCGAGGACAGGCCGGCGGCGCCGCCGGAGAAGTCGACCCAGTTGATGAGAACGAGGCGGATAATCTCGCCGAAGGCGAGCGTCACAATGGCGAGGTAGTCGCCGCGCAGGCGCAGCACCGGGAAGCCGAGGAGCACACCGAAGGCGGCGGCGAACAGGCCGGCCAGCGGCAGGCAGATCCAGAACGAGAGCCCGAACACCGTGGAGAGCAGCGCGTAGGAATAGGCGCCCACGGCGTAGAAGGCGACGTAGCCGAGGTCGAGCAGCCCGGCGAGGCCGACGACGATGTTCAGGCCCCATCCGAGCATGACGTAGGTGAGGATGAGAATGCCGAGATCGATCCAGTAGCGCCCCTCCGACAGGCCGCCCGAACCGAGGGCGGCGAGCAGCGGCAGGGTCAGCGCGACGGCGAGCGTCACCGGACCGAGCACGCGGCCGGCCCGCTTCGCGACCGGCGCCGCATCGAGGGTCGCGAGACGGTGGACTTCCCGCCGGCGCGCGACCTCGCCGAGCAGCAGGCGCTGGCCGAGGCGCAGCACGAACACGGCGAGACACAAGCCCGCGACGACGCCCCAGCGGCCGGTGAGTTCGAGGCCGGTGCCCTGCCCGAGATCGGTGCGGTAGGCCACCACGGGAATGCTCAACCCGAGCGTCACCAGGGCGAAGAGGGCCGAATCCTTGAGCATCTCAGGGAGCGCCGCGCCGGAGCGCCGGGCGACGGTGGGTGCCACCGCGCCGATGGTCGATCCTGTGGCCATGGTTCAGACCTTCTCGACTTCGGGGCGTCCGAGGATGCCGGATGGTTTGAAGATGAGCACCACGATGAGGATGAGGAACGCGGCCACGTCCTTGTACTCGATGGAGAAATAGGCCGACCAGAAGGTCTCGATCAGCCCGATGATCAGCCCGCCGAGGACGGCGCCGGGAAGCGAGCCGATACCGCCGAGCACCGCCGCCGTGAAGGCTTTCACGCCGGGCACGAACCCGTCCGAGAACGAGACCACACCGTAATAGAGGAGGTAGAGGGTTCCGGCGACGGCGGCGAGGGCGGCGCCCAGCACGAAGGTCAGCGAGATGGTCCGGTCGACGTTGATGCCGAGCAAGGCCGCCATGCGCCGGTCCTGCTCACAGGCCCGCTGGGCCCGGCCGAACGAGGTACGCTGGACGAGGTACCAGAAGCCGGCGAGCAGGAGCGCCGTCGTCGTCATGATGATCGCCTGCTTGTAGGACAGGGTCACGGTGTATTGCTCGTTCTGGTAGAGCACGATCACGTCGCGGACGAGGGGTGGAACCGGCTTGTTGCGGGCGCCCTGCACCACCTGGACGAAGTTCGACAGGAAGATCGAGACGCCGATGGCCGAGATCAGCGGTGCGAGGCGGAACGAGCCGCGCAAGGGGCGGTAGGCTACCCGCTCGATGGCCCAGCCCCAGAGCGCGGTCAGGATCATCGCCAGGACCAGCACGATGAGGAACACCAGGGCGACCGATGTGAGTCCGAGCCAGGTGGTCAGGATCAGGAAGAAGATCAGCGCGATGAAGGATGACAGCATGAAGACGTCGCCGTGGGCGAAGTTCACCATGCCGATGATGCCGAAGACCATGGTGTAGCCGAGCGCGATCAGCCCGTAGATCGACCCGAGCGTCAGGCCGTTGATGAACTGCTGGGCGAAAAATTCCATGTACCGGCCTTCGTTTCGACGCCGCGGCCATTCGCGAATGAGAAGTGAGAACGGGGATAGCATGTGCGAATGGCATGCCAGCCTGGAATGTTCTGAACAAACGCCTCGGGTCAATCCTCACCGCAGCGCGACGCTTGAGCCTCCCCGATTCCTGAAACGCGAACGGCCCGGCGCGTGGAGCGCCGGGCCGTCGAACGGAAGCGTCGGAGTCCGGTGCCTTCGGCACCGGTCGGACTTACTTGAGCAGCGAGACCAGGGCCTTGCCGGCGGGGGTCTTCAACTCCTTGGCGTCGAGGGTGCCGTCGTTGTCCGGATCGGCGGCCTTGAAGCGGGCCTCCACGAGGGCGAGGTACTCGGCCTTGTCCAGGGTACCGTCCGAATCCGGATCGGCGGCCTTCAGGGCCTTCTTGCTGACCCGGCCCTTGAGCTCTTTGGTATCCAGAGTGCCGTCCTTGTCGGATTCCAGCTTGTCGAACAGCGCGCCGGCCACGGCCTGTGCTTCCTTCAGATCGATGGTGCCGTCGTTGTCGGTGTCGACCATCGTGATCACCTTCGCGGCGCTGGCTTCCTTGGCCGAAGCCGGGATGGCCAGGGGAAGCGCGAGGGCCGCGGCACCGAGGATGCCGGCGAGACGGGACAGGTTGGACATGCAGAGAACTCCGTATCAGCAATAACGATTGCCAATCTATCACGCCGAAACGGATCGGCGAAAGATTTATGTTGCAACGCGGTATCGCTTCCAGGCTGCTGGTCCCGCTCCCGCCCCGCCCTATGGCGGGGGATCAGTCGATTCCGGTGACGCCGTTGGATATCGCCTTGGTCTTGCGGATCACCCCCGCGAAGGTGACGTGCGCCTCGAAATGCCCGCCGTCCTTCCGGGCATGGATTTCGAAATGCTTCGGCTTGCGCCGGGCCTCCCCATCGACCTGATAGCCCGCCTGCCGCAACGCCGCGAGAGCGAGCGCCGGATCGGCCTTCCCCGCATCTCCGTCCTCGGGACGAGACCGGGTGATGCGGTGCCGCGTGCCGTCCGGAGCCGTGATGGCGCTGGCCTTGATCTCCGAGGGTTTTTGCTTGCCGGTCACCGCGATGGCATCGCCCGGCTTCAGGGTCACCGCCGCGCCAGCGAGCGCCTCGGCGCCCTCCGGGCCGAGATCCACGAGGACGCGGCCTTCGGGGCCCTCGAGTGCGAGGCGATGGCCGAACAGGGCCCAGATGGTTCCGTGCGTGCTGCGTGATGGGGGCATGGGCTGATGGTGCTTCCTTGAAATTGGGGGCAAACCGGGATGCAGGCAGGCCGAGATGCGGCGCCTTCGGGAACCGCCGCACCGGTCCTGGGGTGCGGGGATCAGCGGGCCTCAGGCTTGGCAGTCTCAGGCTTGGCAGTCTCCGGCTTGGGACCTTCGGGCTTCGAAGGGTCCGGCTTCGGTAGTGCGGCCAGGCGTTCGAGCATCTGAAGGGTGAGATCGGCACAGGCCCTCATGGGCTCGTCGTCGGCACATTTCACGTCGACGGCGGTTTCGCCCCGTTCCAGGCGGAAATGCGCGGCCTTTGGCGGGGGCGGCGGCGCATCGGGGCCGCGACGAGGGCCGCCCGGAGGCGCATCGGCCTCCGGTCCGGGGCGCGGACCACCGGGCGGCGGGGCTGGCTGGGCGACGGCCGCGCCGGCAACGAGGATCGCGGCGGCGGCGAGAAGGGCTGTGGTCTTCGTCATGATGGAGGTCCTGTCCGGGGAGATCGTAGGGTGGGGAATGGTGTCACAGGGCGTTCAGAACACCCGCTTTTCGCGGACCTGACCGTCGAAGCCGACGTGGAGTTGGCGCTCGCGCCCATCGCTGCCGCGTGCGGCGACCTCGAGGTGACGCGGCCCCCGGCCGGTGACCCGAATGTCGGAGTAGCCGGCCGCCGCGACGCCGGCGGTCAGGGCCGGCACGTCGGGCTTTGCCCCGAGGCCGACCTTGTCCTTGGCCCAGTCGAGGGTTCCGGCGGGCGGGCCGCCGGCGGGGCCGACGCGGACTTGGCTGCCATCGGCGCGGGTGATGAGTAGGGCGTGAAGGAATCCGTTCTCGAACCGGCCCTGCACGGTGACGGCCTCGCCCGGCTTGACGAGGGTGCCTCCCTCTCCCGGGCGCCCGGTTTCCACCAGTGCCTTGCCGGTCCCATCCTGCATCACGAACTTGTTGCCGTAGATCTCGGCGACGTCGCCCTTGGCGGCGATCGAGCCCGAGGCCTTCAGGGCGGAGATCGCGGTGGGCGCCACCGGCGTCATCACCGAGGCGCCGGTCTGGGCCAGCGACAGGCCGACCGCGCCGAAGGCGAGGGGCGCCGCGATGGCGCCGACGACGAGGCCGCGGCGCGAGCGCATCGGGGCCGGGGTGAGGGTCGGCGTGGGGCTGGCGGGTGTGCTGCTCTGCGGAGTCTCGGTCATGGTGGCCTGTCCTTCTGGGGTTCGACGGTGGCCCTCTCGGGGTGACGGCGTTCTAGGCCGGGGCCTCCAACCCGATCTGAACCGGACGGTTCAGCCCCCGTTAAACGACGCGGCTTAGGCCGCTCCCGCACGCCTGCCTTGCCCTCGCTTCCCGCCCTTCCATCCCCGGACCCGACTCCATGAAACTCCTGCTGGTGGAGGATGACGCGCCGCTGGCTACCGAGATCGCCAAGGCGCTCCGGGCCGAGAACTTCGCCCTGGACCACGCCGTCAATGGCGAGGACGCGCAGCATCTCGGTGAGACCGAGACCTACGACGCCGTGGTGCTCGATCTCGGCCTGCCGAGGCGCGACGGCCTCTCCGTCCTGCAGGCCTGGCGCCTCGCGGGGCTCACCGTCCCTGTGCTCATCCTCACGGCCCGGGACGGTTGGAGCGACAAGGTCGCGGGCTTCAAGGCGGGTGCCGACGACTTCCTGGTCAAGCCGTTTCGGGTCGAGGAACTGGTGATCCGCCTGAGGGCTCTGGTACGCCGGGCGAGCGCGCATGGGGCGTCCCGCGTCACCTGCGGTCCCCTTTCCTACGAATCCGGCCTCGGCACCTTCGAGCGCGACGGCCTGCCCCTCAGGCTCACCGGCCTCGAATGGCGGGTCCTGTCCTGTCTGATCCTGCACAAGGACGGGGTGATGCCGCGCAGCCAGCTCATCGAACGGGTCTATGACGGCGATGCCGACGTCGATTCAAACTCGGTCGAGGTCATCATCACGCGCCTGCGCCGCAAGATCGCCCCCGCGCGGATCGAGGGCGTGCGCGGCCATGGCTATCGGCTGCTGCCGGGCGATCCCGCATGACGCCGCCACCCTCGGGGCGGGGTCCGCGGCCTGCCGGGCTGACGAAGCCCGCTGCGCCGGACAAGCCCAGTCCACCTGCAAAGCCCGCCGGGCTTCTCCAGCTCGGGTCCCTCCAGCGCCGGCTGCTGCTGGCCGCCCTGGCCTTCGTCACCCTCGCGCTGGTGGTCGCCGGCCTGGCGATCGGGGTGATCCTGCACCGCTTCGTGCGGGCGCAGCTCGACAGCCGACTCGACAGCCAACTCGTCGCCATCGCGGCGAGCCTGGAGCGCGGCCCCGGCGAGCGCCTCCGCCTCGACCGTACCCTCGATGGCCCGCCCTTCGACCGGCCGCGCTCGGGCTGGTACTGGCAGGTCCGGCAGGGGCGCACCACGCTGCGGGCGGACTCCCTCGAAGGGCGCGACCTTCCCGTACCGGATCGGCCGGCACATGATCCCGACCCGGACCGCGTCCTACCCGGCGACGCGACCGGTCCCTGGGGTGATGCGCTCATCCTGCGGACGCGCGTGCTGCCGGCTGAGGCGGGCCGTCCGCCGGTGATTCTCGTCGCGTCCGCCCCCGCCCAGGCCCTCAACGGCCCCTTGCGCGAGGCGGGCCGTGCCCTCGCCGCCATCCTGGGCATCCTCGGACTCTGCCTCGTAGCCGGCACCGTGGCGCAGGTTCGCCTCGGCCTGCGCCCCCTGGAGCGCCTGCGCCGGGACATCGCCGAGGTCCGGGCCGGCCGGCGCCCCCGCATTCCCGGCCAGCAGCCCGCCGAGATCCGTCCCCTGGTGACGGAGGTGAATGCTCTGCTCGACCAGAACGCCGCCAACCTCGAACGGGCGCGCACCCATGTGGCGAACCTCGCCCATGGTCTGAAGACGCCGCTGGCCACCCTCACCCTCGCCCTGTCCGACCGAACGCGCGACCCGGATGGCCGTCTGGCGGCTCTCGTTGCAGCCATGGACCGGCAGGTGCGCCATCATCTGCGGCGCGCGCGCACCGCCGCCCTCGGCGGCGCGACCCGCGCCAGGACCGATCTCGCCGGCCCCCTGTCCGACCTGCGCACCACCTTCGGCCGGCTCTATGCCGAGAAGACGCTGGTCATCGATCTCGATCTTCCGGAGGGGCTTGCGGCGGCCTGCGACCCCCAGGACATCGACGAGATGCTGGGCAACCTCATCGACAATGCCTGCCAGTGGAGCCGCGGCCGGGTCCGCATCGCCGGACGGCCCGCCGAGGCCGGCGTCACCCTGACGGTGGAGGATGACGGCCCCGGACTGGATGCCGCCGCCGCCGCGCGGGCGATCCGGCCCGGCGGGCGCCTCGACGAGAGCGTTCCGGGCCATGGCTTCGGTCTGTCGATCACCACTGAACTCGCGGAACTCTACGGCGGAGGGCTCCAACTCGGACGCTCTGATCTCGGAGGCTTGAGCGCCCGGCTGCAACTGCCGGCCTGATCCGGTCCCGGAGCGATCCTGGCGAGAGGCGGATCGGGCCCGTGCCCACTGCCGCTCCGGGCGCGCCCGCATAAACGAACGTTAAAGGCTGCTGCCGCATGATCGGACGTCGGCGACTCTGTAGGGGGGCTCCCGCAGGTCACCGACGGCAATCATGCCGCTGCGGGAGCCTGTCATCGACACCGGTTTCCGCAGGCATTCGGGAGACACGCGGATGTGCCGCGGGCCGCGGGTCGGCGAGAGGGAAGTGACGTGCCGAGCGCCCCCGTCGAGACGCAGCGTCTGGCGATCCTGAACGATCTGGGGCTGTTGGAGAGCCCGCCGGAGGCGCATCTCGATGCCGTCTGCCGCATGGCCTGCGCCCTGTTCGGCGTGCCCATCGCCCTCCTGAACCTGGCGGGCAGCGAGACCTACACCCTGAAGGCCCGCTGCGGCATCGCCGAGAGCGGACCCCTACCGCGCGCTGGCGCCTTCTGCGACCGCACCATCCTGGGAGAGCCGGGGGCGGTGCTGGTGCTTCCCGACCTCCTGGCCGATGCCGAATTCGCGGTCAGCCCCCTCGTCACCGGGGCGCCCCATGCCCGCTTCTACGCCGGCGTTCCGCTGGTCTTGTCGGATGGCCTGCCGCTGGGCACGCTCTGCGTGATTGACACCGTCCCGCGCGACGATTTCGATGCGGTCAGCGCGTCACGCCTGCGCGACCTCGGGACGATCGTCGAGGCTCACCTGCGTCTCACCGCTGCTCAGCGCGCGAGCGAGGCCGAGCGGGCCGAGCGCTACCGGGCCGAAACGCTGCTGGCCGCGAAGGCCGCCGATCTCAAGCTCGTGGTCAGCGCTCAACGGATGACCGAATCCGTCGCCCATATCGGGTATTGGCGCATCCATCCGAAGACCCGCATGGTTTCCTGGTCTGAGGGCGTCCGCGGCGTCTTCGGACGTCCGATGCCGCCCGGTGGCGAGATCCCCCTGGAGCGCCACCTCGGCTACTATCATCCGGACGACCGTGCGGCGGTGGCCGCGCGCATCGATGCGGCCCTGGACGAGGCGGGACCCGACAGCGCGACCTACCAGGGACGGGCGCGGATCGTCCGGCCGGACGGAAGCCTGTGCCACGCCATCGTCCAGGGCGTCGCCGAACGGGCCTTGGCCGGCGGGCAGGTGGCGCTCTACGGCCTCATCCTCGACGTCACCGACCTCGTCACGTCCGAGGCCCAGCTCCGCGAAAAGGATCTGCGCCTGCGCGCCATCCTGGAGAATATGGACCAGGGGCTGGTGATGCTCGATGCCCAGGGTTGCGTGCGCCTGCTCAATCCCCGGGCGCAGCAGCTCCTCGCGCTGCCGGACACCGTCCTGCGGGAATCCGCGCCCCTGTCCGAGATCCTCGCCGTCTTGTCCGGACGGGGCGACCTCGCCGCGGCGGTCTTTCCGGAGGGGCCGCCGCGGCTGCGCGACGCGGCAGGTGCCTGGGCGCCGCTGCGATTCGATTGGCGCCGGCCCAATGGTGCGACCCTGGAGGTTCGGGGCGTGACCCTGCCGGATGGTGGGATCGTCCACACCTTTACCGATGTCACCGAGCATCGCGCGGCCGAGGCCCGGACTCAGGACGGCGAGCGGCGCTACCGGCTCCTGGCGGATTCCGTCTCCGACATGATCGTCCGCCGCAGCGTCGCCGCGTCGAGCGAGGGGGATGCTCCGAGCCTGGATGTCCCTGCCCGGGATGTTCGCACCTACGTCTCCCCCGCGTCGCAGGACCTTCTCGGCTACACCCCCGAGGAGATGCTGCGCCTTCCCTTGAATGACTCGCTCCATCCCGATGACAGGGCCGCCACGCTAGGGTTTCTCGAGGGCTTCCGGACCGGCCGGACCGAGCGCGGGCGCATCACCCATCGCCTTCGGCACCGGGATGGGCGCTGGATCTGGATCGAGGCCCAGACGCGGCTCGTGCGCGACGCGGCCGGGCGTCCCCACGAGACCATCACGGCCGCGCGCGACGTCAGCGAGCGGATGGCGGCCGAGCAGGCCCTGCGCCTCGGTGAGGCGCGTTACCGGGCGCTTGCCGATTCCCTGCCGCAGATCGTCTGGGTGGTGTCCCTCCGGGACGGGGAGGCCACCTACGTCAACCAGCGCTTCGAGAACTTCTACGGCCCGATCGGTTCGGCGCGCGCGGCCCGCCTGGCCTGCAACCATCCCGACGATGCCGAGCGAATGGAGCAGGCTTTTCGCGAGGCCTCGCGGGAGGGCGATCCCTACGAGGTCGAGGGACGCCTGCGCCGGCAGGACGGCGCCTATCGCTGGCACAAGCTGGTGATGCTGCCGATCCGGGAGGATGGCGTCGTGGTGGGCCTGCTCGGGACCGCCCTGGACATCGACGACATCGTCACGGCACGCAAAGCCCTGGAGGAGACCTCGAACCTCCTGCGGCTCGCCCAGGAATCGGCGGGAGCCGGCCTCTGGTCATGGGACCTGAGGGAGGGCATCGTCCGTCTCTCGGTCGACAGCGCGCGGATGTACGGCTTGCCGGTCAAGGACGGGCAAACCGCCGACGCGCCGGTCGAGGTCGCCGTGGCCGAATGGGACGGCTGCATCCATCCGGACGATGGTCCCGTCCTGTACGGACACATCTACCGCTCCCTCGCCGACGGCACTTCCTACAGCTGCGAGTTCCGTCTGGCGGTGCCGGACGGGGCCCCGCAACGCTGGCTGCAATCCTTCGCCCGCATCGTTCGGGATACGGAGAGCGACGATCCCCTCCGGGTGGTGGGGCTCACCATGGACATCACCGAGCGCAAGCTGGCCGAGGGCCGCATCGCCCACATGGCGCTGCATGACGGGCTGACCGGGTTGCCGAACCGTCTCCTGTTCAAGGAGCGCCTGAACCGCGAACTCGCCCGCGCCGACCGGCGGACCGACGGCTTTGCAGGCTTCGCCGTCCTGGCTTGCGACCTCGACCGCTTCAAGGCGGTCAACGACACTCTCGGTCACCCGGCCGGCGACGCGCTCCTGCGCGTCGTCACCGCGCGCCTGAATGCCGTGGTCCGGGTGGGCGACACCGTCGCCCGCCTCGGAGGCGACGAGTTCGCCGTCATCCTGGTCGATCTCGACGATCCCCAGGCGGCCGGCCTCGCCGCCCGGCGCATCATCGAATCCCTCGAGCAGCCGGTGGATCTCGACGGCCATCGCGTCGGCATCGGCGTCAGCGTCGGCATCGGCCTCGGCATCCAGGACGGCGTCGACGCCGATACCCTGTTCCGGAATGCCGACATCGCGCTGTATCGAGCCAAGGCCGCGGGGCGCAACACCTACCGGTTCTACGAGGCGGCGATGGATGCCGCCACCACCCAGCGCAATCTGCTCGAACTCGAGATGCGGGAGGCGGTCCGGGTCGGAGACTTCAGCCTAGTCTATCAGCCGGTGCTTCATCTCGACAGCGGCACGGTCCGGGGCTTCGAGGCCCTGTTGCGGTGGCCGCATCCGGTTCGCGGGATGATCGCGCCGGGCGAATTCATTCCGCTGGCCGAAGAGTCCGGGCTGATCCGCCAACTCGGGACCTGGGCCCTGCGTCAGGCCTGCATCGAGGCTGCTTCCTGGCCGGGCGACATGCGCATCGCAGTCAACGTGTCCGCCGTGCAGTTCGGGCAATCCGCCTTGGAGCAGAGCGTGATCGGGGCGCTATCGGCCTCCGGGCTGCCCGCGCGGCGTCTGGAGCTGGAGATCACCGAGAGCGTGTTGATGCAGGATGCCGAGGCCGTGATCGCCTGCCTTCACCGCCTGCGGGCGCTCGGCGTGCGCATCGCTCTCGACGATTTCGGCACCGGCTACTCCTCCTTGAGCTACCTGCGACGGTTTCCATTCGACAGGATCAAGATCGACCGGTCGTTCGTCCGAGAAATCGCCGATCCAGGCACGGCCGCGATCGTTCGGGCGGTGGTCGGCCTGGGGACCCAGCTCGGCGCCAGCATCACGGCGGAGGGTATCGAGACCGACGAGCAGCTGGCGCGGGTGCGCCAGGAAGGCTGTACCGAGGCGCAGGGATTTCTGATCAGTACGCCCCTGCCGGCAGACGAAGCGAGGCGCTTCCTCGTCCGCTGCCGCGATGCCGCCTGACCGGGCTGTCGCTTTTCCGTCATGACGCTGTTGACAGGCTCTGGGTCTGTGGGTATACCCCCTTCATCGGCGAGCGGCCAAGGCGATTGGCGGCTTGCTTTTGCATCTCCTGACTGTTGATGGGTTGTCGCCTGGTGATCTGGGCGGTATTTCTGTCTGTTGTTGGTGTTCTTTGACAAGTGAATCTGAGAAAGAGAAGCGTGGGCGGCGATTATTGTCCTTGCGGATCCCTGTAGTGGGGATTGTGAGACGATTGCTGACACGTTTCGAGAGCTC
>NZ_JAGHKN010000033.1:0-59515 GCF_023093475.1 Methylobacterium sp. 37f | reverse complement strand
GGCGCAAGGCACATCGCGGGCGGGCGCCTATGGCGGCGGTTTCATCGAACTCCTGATGAACGACCGCGCCGGCACAGGGGCGTTCGAAGCCCGGATGGAGCGGCCGGTCTCCGGCCGTCCCTCACCCGACGGGCAATGGGGTTATCACCAGCCGCAGCCGCAGCCGCTCGCCTACGGCGTACCCCGCCAGCTGCATTCGGGAGATCGTGTCCCGGTCGAGCCGGAACCGGAGCGACAGACCCAGATCTCGCCGCAACGCGTTCCGGTGCGCCTCGCCGCTCTGCCAATGGCGCCGGATCGGGAACCGGCGGTCGAGCGTATCGCCCGCGCGCCGGATGCCCGCTATGCCCGCCAGGTCGTCGCCTTCGACGGACCGCAGCGTGCCGGCACCATCGTGGTCGATACTCCGAGCAAGTTCCTCTACCTCGTCCAGCCTGGTGGACAGGCTATCCGATATGGAATCGGCGTCGGACGGCCGGGCTTCGCCTGGGCCGGACTGAAGACCATCAGCCAGAAGCGGGAATGGCCGGACTGGACGCCGCCGGCCGAAATGATCCGCCGCCGTCCCGATCTTCCGCGTCACATGGCAGGGGGGCCGGGCAATCCGCTCGGCGCCCGCGCGCTCTATCTCGGCTCGTCGCTCTACCGCATCCACGGGACCAATGAGCCGCACACCATCGGACAGAACGTGTCCTCTGGCTGCATCCGCATGATGAACGAGGATGTCATCGACCTGTACGAGCGCATACCGGTGGGAACGCGCGTCGAGGTTTTGTGACACCTTGACAAGCTGACGGGAGGCTGCCCTCGATGCGGCCGCCTCCCGTCCGGATCGGATCAGACCCAGTCGTCGTCGCCGCCGCCGCCGAGGTCACCCCCGAAATCGCCGCCGGAATCGTCTGCGAACGAGGCATCCTGGAGGTCGTTGCCGCCCCCGAGGGCCGACCCGAGATCGTCGTTGCCGCCGCTGCCGCCGAAGAAGTTATTCTCGGTGACGTTCGGGGCTCCGAGGCCTGCCGCCGCCGAGCTGCCGAGCTGGGAATGCCCGCCCGCGAACGCGTTGGAGAGCGCGCTGCCGAGCAACATGCCGCCAGCCGCACCCGCCGCCATCGGTAGAGCCGTGGCCATGAATCCGCCGCCACGCGCCGGAGCCGCCTGCTGGCCGCCCCAAGGTCCACCCTGCTGCGGTCCGCCCTGGGGGCCACCGTAGCCGGGCTGCTGGCCGTAACCCGGCTGTTGCCCGTATCCGGGCTGCCCGCCCTGGTTCCCCCAGGCGCCGCCCTGACGCGGGGGCTCGGGCTGGCGGGCGGACGAACCGCCGAAGATGCTGGACAGGAAGCCGCCGCCACCCTGGGGCTGCTGCTGACCTGCACGGCGCAGCTGCTCGAGCTGCTCGTTCAGGCTCTTGATCGCCTCTTCCTGGACATAGATGAGCTGCGCCATCGCGTAGGGCGCGTAGGGCTGAGCCCGGATCTTCTCGGCAATGAAGCGCTCGGCTTCCGCGTCGCGGGGCTGGCTCGAAGCCTGCTCCAGGCGCTGGAAAATGCCGCCGATGACGTCGCGTTCTTCGCTGTTCATGGAGTTGTCCTCCTGGGGCAAGCCGGCGGGTGAACCACCCGCGCGGGGCGGGTCAGAGATGGGGGTGCCGTCGACCTTTGTCAGGGGCTCAACGCAAACTTTGCCGTCCCGGATGCATCGCGCCCGTGAAATGTGTGTGCCCGAACGCAGAAAGCCCGGCCTCGCGGCCGGGCTTTCGACGAAGAGGGCGCCCCGTGCGGGGCGCCCGGATCGGGTCCTAGTACGAGCCGAACTTGTAGTTCAGGCCGGCGCGGACGACGGCGAACTCGGTGCCGCTGTTGCGGTTGGAGAAGCCGGGCTGGCGGTAGAGGACGTTGTTGGTGTCGTAGGCGTAGACGCCGGCGTTGCGGTTGTTGTTGTCGAGGTTCACGTACAGGCCTTCGACCTTGAGCGTGACGGCCGACGAACGGAAGAAGTTCAGGAACGAGTCGGTGGGGAGCGCGTACTCGATGCCACCACCAGCGGCCCAGCCGGTGCGGAAGTCGTCGTTGCCGCGGAAGCCGCCGAACGAACGCTCGTTGCTGCCGGCGCCGTAGGCGAAGCCGCCGGTGCCGTACACGAGGGTGCGGTCGAAGGCGTAGCCGAGGCGACCGCGGACGGTGCCGAAGTAGTCGAGGCTGGCGGTGCCGCGCGGATCGACGAAGGTGACGCCGGGGACGGCGGTGAAGCCGGGGGTCAGGATCGAGTTGTTGCGGCTGCGGCCGAAGTCGACGTACTGGGCGTCAGCTTCGATACCGACGACCACGCCCGAACCCGGGGTGAACTGGTAGTTGTAGCCGATCTGACCACCGCCCGTGAAACCCTCGTTGGAGTTGTTCGAGTAGGCGACCTGCGACGGACCGCCGGCGCCGACGAGGCCGTTCGGGCCACGCACGAGGTTCGGGAACACGTTGTTGTAGACGTTGGTGTCGCGGCTGGAGGCGTCGAAGCCGTAACCGGCGTTAAAACCGGCGTAGAAGCCCGTCCAGGTGAACACCGGCACCGGCACGAATACCGGCGGCGGAGCCTGGCGACGCGGCAGGTCGGCAGCGAAAGCGGAACCGGCGAGTGCGATGCCGGCGAGCGCGGTGGCGCCGCGAAGGAAGGATTTCATGGTCTGGTCCTCTAACCGTTGGACAACGGCACCACTTTTGCTGGTGGCGTCCGCTGCAGTTCCCCGTCTTTAATCCAGCAGCGTGCAAGAAGCTGTTGCGTTACGAACACGCCGGCCGCCGTGAACGCGGCCCCTTTGTGGCGATGCTCGTCTTATTCTTACCCACTCCGTGAACACCGAACGTCCGCGAATGGCCAAGGTTCATCTGCGGCCACGCTTTTCCGCGTTAACGACCCTGACAGATTGTCGCAGGGGGCTGGTCGGATCCGTCGGCGAGGGCGACGGCCGAGATCAGGCGGCCGTAATCCGGTTCCCGGCGGTGGGTGGTCCGGCGATAGCTGTAGAACAGCTCCGGGTCCGCGTAGGTGCAGCGCCCGAGATCGCCAGTAGTCCCGATTCCGGTCTCGGCGAGGCGCGCGGCGATGAAGCCGGGTAGATCGAACTGCGCGTGCTCCGCGCGCGGTCCCGCCCTCAGGAAGCGCTCGAAACCCGGGGCTTCCGCATGGAAGCGCGCGATGAAATCCGGGCCGACCTCGTACGAAGCCTGACCGATCGTCGGACCCAGCACCGCGACGATGCGGCTGCGCTCGGCGCCGAGGCGCTCCATGGCGTCGACCGTGGCACCGATCACTCCGGTGAGTGCACCCTTCCAGCCCGCATGGGCGGCGCCGACCACACGGTTCTGCGCGTCGGCGAACAGGATCGGGCCGCAATCGGCCGTGGCGATGCCGAGCGCCAGGCCGGGCACGCGCGTTACCATCGCGTCCGCTTTCGGGCGCTGATCCAGGGGTATCGGCCCTTCGACCACCACCACCTCGGCGGAATGAACCTGATACAGGCTGATCAGCCGATCTTCCGCCACGCCGAGGCGGGCGCACATCCGGCGCCGGTTCTCGGCCACATGCGCGGGCGCATCATCGGAGCCGAGCCCGCCATTGAGCCCCGCATAGAGTCCCTCGGACACGCCGCCGCGCCGGGTGAAGAAGGCGTGGCGGATCCCCGGCAGGCCGGCGAGCGCGGAGGATTCGAGCGCGGAGGATTCGAGGACAGAGGAGTCGAGGGCATCGGCGGTGTCGCGCGTCATGGCGTCTTCGGTCCTGAAGAGGGAAGGGGACGGGGCGCCGGAGCCGAGACCTGGGCGCTCAGACAGGAGCGGGGTGAAATCCACTTCTGCACACCCTGACGGCGGCGTTCTTTACGCTTCGTTAAGCATGTTTTGGTCGGATGATTCTCAAGAGTCGAGGACCAGCCGATGTCGGAAGCCGCCCGTCACCCATCCCCGTACGACCCGGCCGCCCGGCCCCAGCCCGGGCCGCTGCGCGACTGGCTCGCGGCCATGAAGGCGGTCACCGAGACGCCGGTCCCCGCGACGCCCGTCCGCGAGGCTGCCCGCCTCGCCGAACCGGCCCCGGAAACCCGGGCGCCCGAGGCCAACAAGTCGTGGACCCCACGGGTGGTGACGCCGGCACCGGCCAGTGCCGAAGATGCGGACGTCTCGGACCTGATGGCGGAGAACATCATGCTGAAGGCGAAGCTCAAGGTCGAGACCGACCGCTACGACGCGCTCCAGGGCGTCATCGCCCGCGAGCTGCGTAGCCTGCGCGCCCATGTCGAGGAGGAGATGCGCGATCTGGAGACGGTCCGGGGCGAGCGCGACCATCTCGTCGCGCTTCAGGCCGAGTTCGAGCAGGAAATCCGCGATCTGCGCGTCCGGATCACCGCCGATGCGGCGAATTTCAGCGAGATGCGCAGCGAGCGCGACCTGTGGGCGGCGCGGGCGGAGGCTCTGGCCCAGCCGATCTTCCAGCACCGCAGCGCGGTCTGAGACCACCCGTTTCGGGGGCCTGAAACACCGAAGGGCCGCCCCTCGCAGGGCGGCCCTTCCATTGCCGAACCACTCGTGTCCGGCCGAAACTGTCTCGTTCGCGTCGAGCGCTAGAAGGCTGCGCCGGAGGCGACGGTCCAGGTCCGGGGGGCCGGGGTGAGCGGCTGATGACAATGAGACACTGGATCACCTCCTTTCGTTCGTTGCGGGTGAGCCAAAGCTAGTGAGCCCCGGCGGGTTTGAAAAGGGGGTCGGCCGCGCCCATCCGCCGCTCCCCTCCCGACCCAGTCCGGGTCGGGCGAGCACTGCGCTGGCCTCGGCTTCACCGGAGGTCTAAAGCGTCAGGCCTTCTCCCCAGGGTGGAGCGGCCCCGTGTGTCGCCCACCGGCCACGGACCGACCCCACCCCATGTCCACAGCCCTGCGGATGCCGGCGCCCGACGAGGCGGCGCTCGACCCGGACGCCATCCACTCGGACGCCATCCACGCGGACGCGTTGCATCCGGATGCCATGCGTCAGCCGCTGCCCGACGCCTGGTACTGCGTCGGCCGCTCGGATGCCCTGAAGGCGGGTGCGTTGCGCGCCGTCGAGCTGAACGGGGAGCAGATCGTCCTCGGCCGTGAGGCCTCCGGCGCGCCCTTCGCGCTACGCGACCGCTGCCCCCATCGCGGCATGGCCCTGTCGAAGGGCCGCTTCGACGGCGACGCCCTGACCTGCCCGTTCCACGGCTGGCGCTTCGGCACCGACGGGCGCTGCCGCGACGTCCCGACGCTGTCGGCCTCCGACAACGCCGATTTCTCGCGCATCGCCGTGCAGCGCTTCCCGATCCGGGAGAGCGCGGGCTTCGCCTGGGTCAATCCCTATCTCGGGCCGCCGACCGGCTCACCCGCGGCCGCCCTGCCGGAACTCGGCTTCGCGCCGGCTGGCTGCGTGGTGGTGGAACTGGTGGTCGAAGCCTCGTTCGACCTGACGACGCTGAGCCTCGTCGATCCCGGCCACGTCGCCTTCGTCCACGATTCCTGGTGGTTCCGGCCCTCGAAGGAGCTGCGCGAGAAGGTCAAGACCTTCACGCCGACCCCGCACGGCTTCACGATGACGAGCCACGCCACCACCACGAGTTCCCCGGTCTACCGGCTGCTCGGCGGCGCGCCCTCCGTCGAGATCGAGTTCCGCCTGCCGGGGGTGCGCCTGGAGCGAATCGAGGCGGGCACCAAGCGGGTCGCGAACTACACCTTCGCCACGCCCCTGACCCAGAACCGCACGATGCTCACCAATGCGCTGTACTGGAACATGCCGGCCCTGAACCTGCTGAAGCCCATCGCCCGGCCGCTGATGCGTCAGTTCCTGACGCAGGACCAGCAGGTGCTCCAGCACGCCCAGGCCGGCCTCGATCGCAAACCCACCATGGTGCTATTCGGCCAGGGCGATCTGCCGTCGCAATGGTATTTCCGCCTGAAGCGCGAGGCCCTGCAGGCCGCCCGTGAGGGCCGCGATTTCGTCACCCCGCTCGCCACGCAGGAACTGCGCTGGCGCTCGTGATCGAGCCGCGACGTTCCCCTGAATCTGCGATGCTCGGCCGCGCCGCTTGATCGCGGCGCCGCAGCCGCCATCTCGGGGGAATGAAACGGCACAGTTTGATCAAGGCGTTGAGCGCCGCCACCGTGATGACGCTCGGCGGGGTCGGCTATGCCGCGCACCGGCGGGGCCGCAATCCCTATTACCGGGGCCCCCGCAGCGACCATTTCGACGGTCTGCGCTTCCACGGCGTCGACCAGCCGGCCGATGCCAGCCTCGGTGATCTCGCCCGCTGGCGCACGCGGCGCGGCATCGACAGCCCGCCGCGCCAGATATGGCCGTCCTACCATCCGAGCCCCTTCGCGACGGACGTTCCGCCCGAGCGCCATGCGGGCCTGCGCGTTACCCTGATCGGGCATGCCAGCTACCTGTTCCAGGTGGCCGGCCGGAACATCCTGGTCGATCCCGTCTATGCCCGGCGCGCCAGTCCGGTGCGCTTCGCCGGACCGAAGCGGGTCAATCCGCCGGGGATCGCCTATGCCGACCTGCCTCCGATCGACGCGGTGCTGCTCACCCACAACCATTACGACCATCTCGACGGGCCGACGGTGGCGCGGCTCTGGCAGGCCCATCAGCCGCTGATCCTCGCACCGCTCGGCAACGACGCGATCCTGCGCGGCTACGACGACACCATGCATGTGGAGACGCGCGACTGGGGCGAGTCGGTCGATCTCGGCGGCGGTCTCACGGTTCACCTCACCCCAGCCAACCACTGGTCGGCGCGCGGGGTGAACGACCGGCGCATGGCCCTGTGGTGCTCCTTCGTCCTCACCGCGCCGGTGGGCGTCCACTACCATTCGGGCGATACCGGCCTGCGCGACGGGGCGAATTTTCGCGAGGCCCGGGCTCGGTTCGGCCCGCCGCGGCTCGCCACCCTGCCGATCGGCGCCTACGAGCCGCGCTGGTTCATGAAGGACCAGCACATGAACCCGGCCGAGGCGGTCGAGGCCGGGCTGCTCCTCGGCGCCGACCAGATGCTCGGCCACCATTGGGGCACCTTCCAGCTCACCGACGAGGGTATCGAGCAGCCGGTCGAGGCCCTCGCGGCCGCCTGCGCCGAGACCGGCCTCGCGCCGGAAAGGTTCCTCGCGATGCAGCCGGGGCAGGTCTGGCAGGCCTGAACGGCGCAGGCTCCCGAACTCCGCCCGGAATGCCGCGTCGTGACGGCTTTCCGCGAGCCTGCCGCTACAGGATGAAGCGACTCAGATCCGCGTTCGCCGCCAGGCTCTCCACCCGCGACCGCACGTACTCGGCATCGATCGGCACGGTCTCGCCGGAGCGGTCGGTGGCCGTGAAGGAGATGTCGTCGATGACGCGCTCCAGCACGGTCTGGAGGCGGCGGGCGCCGATATTCTCCACCGAGTTGTTCACGTCGACGGCGACGCGGGCGAGCGCATCCACCGCGTCCTCGCTGAATTCGAGGGTGACGCCCTCGGTCTGCATCAGCGCCACGGTCTGCTTCAGCAGGCTCGCCTCCGTCGAAGTCAGGATCTGGCGGAAATCCTCCACCGTCAGCGGTTGCAGCTCGACCCGGATCGGCAGGCGGCCCTGCAGCTCCGGCAACAGATCGGACGGCTTGGAGACGTGGAACGCGCCGCTGGCGATGAACAGGATGTGGTCGGTTTTCACCGGTCCGTGCTTCGTCGCGACCGTGGTGCCCTCGATGAGGGGTAGCAGATCGCGCTGCACCCCCTCGCGGGAGACGTCGGCCGAGGAGCGCCCTTCTTTGGCGCAGATCTTGTCGATCTCGTCGAGGAAGACGATGCCGTTGTCCTCGACCTCGCGGATCGCTTCCTGGGTCAAGGATTCGGCATCCACGAGCTTGTCGGATTCCTCGGCCAGCAGCGGGGCGTAGGCGTCCTTCACCGTCATCCGGCGCGGCTTGCCCTTCTGGCCGCCGAGCGCCTTGCCGAGCATGTCGCCGAGATTGACCGCGCCCATGGAGGCCCCCGGCATGCCGGGAATCTCGAACATCGGCAGGCCACCCGGCGATCCGCCGGCCAGTTCGATCTCGACCTCCTTGTCGTCCAGCTCGCTCGCCCGCAGCTTCTTGCGGAAGCTGTCGCGGGTGGCCTGGCTCGCGGTCGGGCCGACCAGGGCGTCGAGGATGCGGGCTTCGGCGGCCGCTTCGGCCTTGGCCTTCACCGAACGACGCTTCTCCTCGCGCTTGAGGCCGATGCCGACCTCCACGAGATCGCGCACGATCTGCTCCACGTCGCGGCCGACATAGCCGACTTCGGTGAACTTGGTGGCCTCGATCTTGAGGAAGGGCGCGCCGGCGAGGCGCGCGAGGCGGCGGGCGATCTCGGTCTTGCCGCAGCCCGTGGGGCCGATCATCAAAATATTCTTCGGCGCGACCTCCTCGCGCAGGGGACCGGTGAGCTGCTGCCGGCGCCAGCGGTTGCGCAGCGCGATGGCGACGGCGCGCTTGGCGTCGCCCTGTCCGACGATGAAACGGTCGAGTTCCGAGACGATCTCGCGGGGAGAGAAGGTGGTCATCACGCTCCGATCGGATGAGGCAGCCGGACTGCCAGGGGGCGGGGGAGGGCGCGCAGCACGAGGGCGCGCAAGGGGTGCCATCCGGCGCTGAGCGCCAGGATGAAGGCCCCCAGCGTGAGCAGGCTCAGCGGGATCGTGCTGCCGGCGAACCCGGCGTCCCGCACCAGCGACCCGAGGGCGATCCCGGCATAGACGAGGCCGGAGACCAGCAGCGCGCGCCGGTCTACCGCGAGGGCGATGCCGGCGAGGCCGAGCACGATCGCCAGCACGCCGAGGGTCGCCGCCTGTCCGCCGCCGGCGGTCAGGTTGCCCAGGATCGGATGCACGATCAGGGGCGCGGCCAGGAGGTGGAGCCAGAAGGCGATATCGGTGCGGCGGGTGACGCGGGCCGGGTCGGAGAGGTCGAACCGCATGGCCAGGGCGAAGACGCCGAGGCCGGCAGCGATGAACAGGCCATTGCGCGCCGCCAGGGTCAGATCCGGCGCGACGGCGAGCAGAACCCCGAAGAGCAGGGCGCAGAGCGACGCCGCACCCGCCGCCACGGTGACCGGCACGGCGAAGCGCCGATAATGCAGGGTCACCAGCGCGAGGGTCGCGAGCCCGCTGCCGATCAGCGGGGCCGGGCCGAGGCGGTCAGCCGTCATCAGGTCGAACAGCGTCGGCCAGCTCGACCCCGCAAGGCCGGAACCGGCGAGCCCGAAGGCCACCGACGATTGTACCGCCAGGGCGAACAGGACCAGCAGCACGATGCTGGGCAGGGCCATGCGGCGACGGAGGGTGAAGAATTCGGCAAGGCCCCAGGCCAGGACGGCGATCAGGGCATAGCCCGCGGCCGGACCCAGCGCCGACAGTCCGAAATGCGCGCAGGCGCCGAGGAACAGGAACAGCCCGAGGGTGACGAAGATGTCGGCGAAGCCCGAGACGAAGCGCAGGCGCTCGTCGTCGCGCGGCTCTTCGAGGCCGGGTGGGGGCATCGCACCCGACCGGGCTAGGCGATCGAGGGCGTTCGCCTGCACATCGGTGATGATGCCCTCGGCCACGGCGCGGCGGAGGTGGTCGATGGTGATCACGACGGAACCTCGCGGAGGGTCGCCCGGCGATGAGCAAGGGCGATGCCGCGTCGGGCAGGAAAGGGGTCGGGCTGGCGCACGGTCCGGACTTAAGCGCCCGGCGCCGTGCTTTCCAGTCGTGCCCGCCCCCTCATCGCGGTTCGATCGTCCGGGTCCGGTTGTTCCGGCGTCTCACGCGGCGCGGATCGACCCGACGAAGTGCGTGACCTCGGCGTCGAGGGTGTTCGAACGGCGGGCGAGTTCGGCCGCCGAGGCGAGGACCTGGGCGGCCCCGGCCCCGACCTCCACCGCCGCGCCCTGGACCTCCGCCATGGTCTGGGTCACGTCCTGGGTGCCCCGCGCGGCGTCGCTGACGCTGCGGGCGATCTCCTGGGTGGCGACCTGCTGCTCCTCCACCGCTGCCGCGACGCCGACCGCGATGCTGTGCACGCTGCCGATGGTGGTGCCGATCTCGCGGATCGCCTCCACGGTCTCGCGGGTGGCGGCCTGAATCATGGTGATCTGGGCGGTGATCTCGTCGGTGGCCTTGGCGGTCTGAGCCGCCAGGGTCTTCACCTCGGAGGCGACCACGGCGAAGCCACGGCCCGACTCGCCCGCGCGAGCGGCCTCGATGGTGGCGTTCAGCGCCAGCAGATTGGTCTGGCCGGCAATGCTGGAGATCAGCGCCACCACGTCGCCGATGCGGGCGGCGCCCTGGGCCAGGGCCTCGACCCGGGTGTTGGTCAGACGAGTGCTCTCGACGGCGTTGGCCGCGGCGGCGGAGGTCTGGCTCACCTGATGGCCGATCTCGTTGGCGGTGGCGGCCAGTTCCTCGGTGGCGGCGGCGACCGCCTGAACGTTCTGCGCGGTGTCCTCGGCGGCCTGCATCACCGCCGCCGACTGGCGGTTGGTGCGCTCGGCATTGGCCGACATGGCCCGGGCGGTCTCCTCCATCTCGGCGGCGGCGTTCGAGAGGTTGCCCACCAGGGCGCCGACGCTGCCCTGGAACCGGTCGGCGAGTTCGCTGCGCTCGGCGCGGCGGCGGGTGGAGGCGAGGCCGGCCGCTTCGTCCCGGGTCTGGCGCAGGGCCTCGGCCTCGCGCATCGAGTGGGCGAAGACCTGCATGCTCGACCAGATCGCGCCGATCTCGTCCCGGCTCGGCTTGACCGACGGCAGATCGAGGTCGCCCCCGGACAGGCGCCGGATCGCCGCCGTGACGCTGGCGAGCGGCGCTGCGATCTGGTGATGTCCGATCAGGCCGCCGAGCACGAGGCTCGCCAGCGTGCCGCCGATGGCCAGCGCGAACAGGAGGGTCAGGCGGTTGGCGTAGAGGGCGTCGGTGGCGGCGTCGATGGCCGTGACCTGCACCTGGCCGCTCGCCACCAGCACGTCGATCGAATCCTGGAAGGCCTGCCGGTTGGCCCGGTTGGCCTCGTTGAAGCCCTGCTCGGCCGCAGCCGCAGGGGCGACCTCGGTGCCGAGGCGGGCGATCTCCTGGCGCAGGGTCGTGAAGGTGGCGGCGCCCTGGACGACGCGCTCGAACTGCGCCCGCTCCTCCGCCGGAATGCGGCCGCCCCACTCGGTGAGCAGGCGGTTCATGGCCGTCAGATTCTGGCGCAGCCGATCGGCGTATTTCCGCGCATCGGCCGTATCCTTGGCGGCGTAGACGCCCCGGGATTCGAGAACGACGTTGGTGACGAGGCGGTTGACGTTCGCGGCGTCGAGGGCGCGGCGGGCCGCCATCCGGGACTCCTCCATCGCCCCGTTGAAGGCCGAGAGGGTGCTGATCCCGATCCCGGCGACCAGCAGGGTGATCGCCCCGCAAGAGAGAACGAACAACAGAATCTTCGTCTTGATCGTCATTTTCAAGAACCCGCCCCAACCTTGCACCCAAGGTGCTAGGCAGGTTCCTGAAAACTTCCGTTAACGTGTGGCGTTTGGTTAGTTTTCAGACGTTTCCAGCGTCTCGATCACGAGACTGTCATTGGTATAGACACAGATTTCAGCCGCGATCCGCATGGCGCGGCGCACAATTTCTTCGGCGTCGTGGCTGCTGTCTTCGAGCGCCCGCGCGGCGGACAGGGCGTAATTGCCACCCGAGCCGATCGCCATGACACCGCTCTCCGGCTCCAGCACGTCGCCGGCGCCCGAGAGCAGCAGGCTGACCTCCTTGTCGGCGACCAGCATCATGGCCTCGAGGCGGCGCAGGTAGCGGTCCGTGCGCCAGTCCTTGGTCAGCTCGACGCAGGCCCGGGTGAGCTGGCCCGGATATTGTTCCAGCTTGGCCTCCAGCCGCTCGAACAGGGTGAAGGCGTCGGCGGTCGCGCCCGCGAAGCCGCCGATCACCGCGCCCTTGGCCAGCCGCCGGACCTTGCGGGCGTTGCCCTTGACGATGGTCTGGCCGAGGCTGACCTGCCCGTCGCCGCCGATGACCACCCGGCCGCCCTTGCGGACCATGAGGATCGTGGTGGCATGCATCTGCGGCGGGCCGTTCTGATCGTGCGCCAAAGCGGGCTCCTGAATTCGGTTGTGTGGGGAGGCAGGTAGGCGCGCTCGGGCCCGAATGCCACCGGGCCTACATCACCACGGTGATGCGCCGCGCCGCCCGGGTCAGCCCCGTATAGAGCCAGCGCGCCCGGTGCTCGCGGAAGGCGAAGGATTCGTCGAAGAGGACCACGTCGTCCCACTGCGAGCCCTGCGCCTTGTGGACCGTGAGGGCGTAGCCGTAGGTGAACTCGTCGGTCTCGCGCTTCAGGAAGGCCGGGATCTCCTCCTCGGAGCCCGACATCACGGCCTTGAGGACCTTGATGTCGACCGGGCGGCGGCGCAGGGCCGGATCGTCCTCCGGCACCACGTCGAGGCGCACCGTGTCGGAGCGTGGCGAGGAACGCTGGGCATGCACCGTCCAGGTCGAGCCGTTGAGCAGGCCCTTGGTGCGGTCGTTGCGCAGGCAGACCAGCTTCTCGCCCACCGCCGGCATCGGGTCGGTGTGGCCGGCCAGCTCGCGCAGACGGTTGTTGTAGAGCCGCCGGGTCTTGTTCATGCCCACCAGCACCTGGTCGGCCTGCAACACCACGGCCGGATCGATCGACCGGCGCGAGACGATGCGGCTCTCGCCGTAATCGCCGAGGCTGAGGCGCCCGCCCTCGCGCACCGTCATGGCCATGCGGACGATCGGGTCGTCGGCAGCCTGCCGGTGGACGTCGGTGAGCATCACGTCGGGCTCGGCTTCCGTGAAGAAGCCGCCGCCGCGCACCGGTGGCAGCTGGGCCGGGTCGCCGAGCACCAGCACCGGCTTGTCGAAGGACAGGAGGTCGTTGCCGAGGTCGGAATCCACCATCGAGCACTCGTCGATGATGATGAGTTCGGCCTTCGAGACCGGCCCAGTGCGGTTCAGGGTGAAGGCGGGGCCGCCCTCCTCGGTTTCCTTGGTGCGATAGATCAGGCTGTGGATCGTCGCCGCGTCGTGGCAGCCCTTCTGGCGCATCACGGAGGCGGCCTTGCCGGTGAAGGCCCCGAACACCACCGTGCCCTCGACATCGTCGGCGATGCGCCGGGCCAGGGTAGTCTTGCCGGTGCCGGCATAGCCGAACAGGCGAAACACCTGCTGGCCGCTCGATTTGCGCCACTCCGCGATCGCCTTCAGGGCGGCGTCCTGCTGGGGGGCGAAGCGGGTCGGCAGATCGGTCTCGGCCATCAGAACACCGAGGCCCGGCCGAGGTCGAACAGATCGGTGCCGCGCCCGTCGAACACGTCCTCCAGGGCATCGCCGCCGGATTCCTGCGCGAAGGCGTACTCGGCTTCCGAGATCGGTACCGCCTGGAGGAAGGCGAGGGCCGTGTCGCGCGCGGGAAGCGCCTGCAGACGGGCCTCGAACGCCACCGGCGGCACGAACAGCACATGCGCGAGGGGGGTCGACAGGCCGGTGCCCGCGAGGACGCCCGGGAAGACGATGCCGGGGGCGAGGAACCAGCGCCCGTTGATCACCTGGAAGGCGCAGGCCGCCAGGACGCGCGCGAAATCCGGGTCGGAGCCGATGCCGAGGATCTCGCAGCGCCCGGGAAACTCCGCGCCGTCCTGGTAGAGCGGGTGATTGGCCAGGGTCACCGTCGCGCCGGCGGTGAGGCCGGGGCGGGGCGCCTCGCGGCAGGTCAGGATGTCGACGTGGCTGCGCCCGGCCTCGTCGGCGTGGCGGGCGACGGAGGGCCGCCCCCCGAAGGCCCCAGCCAGCATCCGGGCCACGGCGCGGTTGGTCTCCGTGATGTCCGCCGGAGGGGCGCTCACGGCCAGCGCACCGTCGGGGGCAGCGACGACAGGATCGAGGCGACGTTGCCGCCGGTCTTCAGGCCGAAGATCGTACCGCGGTCGTAGAGCAGGTTGAACTCGACGTAGCGCCCGCGTCGGACCTGCTGCTCCAGCCGGTCCTGCTCGGTCCAGGGCGTCCCCATATTGGCGCGCACGATGGCCGGGTAGGCCTTCAGGAAGGCGCCGCCGACGTCGCGGGTGAAGGCGAGATCGGCCTGGGGGTCGCCGGTCCAGTGGTAATCGTAGAAGATGCCGCCGATGCCCCGCGGCTCGTTGCGGTGCTTGAGGTGGAAGTACTCCTCGCACCAGGCCTTGTAGCGGGCGTAGTCGGCGGCGGGCGCATGCGCGTCGCAGGCTTCCTTCATGGCCGCGTGGAAGGTGACCGAATCGGGATCGTCCTGTGTCCGTCGCCGATCGAGCACCGGGGTCAGGTCGGCGCCGCCGCCGAACCACGTCTTGGTGGTCACCACGAAGCGGGTGTTCATGTGCACGGTCGGAACGTTCGGGTTCCACGGATGCGCGATCAGCGAGATGCCGGTGGCGAAGAAGCGCGGGTCCTCGGCCGCGCCCGGCATCTGGGCACGGAACTCCGGAGCGAACTCCCCGTGCACGGCCGAGACGTGGACGCCGGCCTTCTCGAACACGCGGCCCTTGATCATCGCCATGGTGCCGCCGCCACCCGGCGCGCCGGTGTGGTCGGTGCGCTGCCAGGGGGTCTTCTCGAAGCGTCCCGGCGCGGTCGGGGCATCGGGATGGAACGGCCCGGTCGCCTCGGCTTCGATCGCCTCGAGCGCGGTCACGATCCGGTCGCGCAGGGTGGTGAACCAGGCCGTCGCCGCGCCCTTGAGGGCGTCGCGCTCAGCCTCGGGCAGGGGCGGGACGTTGGAATCTGGCATCGACATGCGGGGGATGTCCCATCCCGCCGCCCGCCCGTCAATTCGCCAGATCGCCATCAATCCTTGACGGACATCAGCAGCCGCTCCGTCTTGGCGTCCTCGATGCGGTTGACCATGCGCCGGCCCTCGTGGACGTCGCGGAGGGTCTTGGTGGCGGTGATGCAGGACTGCACCAGCATGATCGTGCCCATGGCGAGGTAGCCCTTGATCCAGATGTCGATGGGCATGAACAGGATGCCGAGGCTCACCATCGCGGCGGAGCCGATGAACGACGCGTAGGTGAAGGCAACCCAGGCGCCGGAATGCTGCGTGGTCTCGTTGGTCATGATGATGTTCCTTGGAGAGGACGTCGTTTCGGGAGGCGGGAAAAGCGGATTTCAGGGCGGGTACGACGAAGGTCGCCGCGCTTCCCATTTCCTGCTGTGCCGGGCGATTCTTGTGGTGCCGGATATTTTTGCGGTGCCGGATATTTTGCGGTGCCGAGCGACCGCAGCAGACGTTTGGGGGCGTCGACCATCCCGGCACGCTTTGTCGTTCGGGAACCGCGCCGCGGAGCCCGAGATCGAGAAACACGGGTGGTGCCAGACAACGCGCTGTCGGAGGACGTCAGCCCGCGTGGGCTCGGGCCGCCTCGGCCCTCGAGCGCAGGCGGTCGAGGATCGCCGACGGGCTCGGGCGGGTGCTTGGGCCAAAGCCCGCGCGCTCCATCCGTGCGGCCATGTCGATCCCGGGCTCGACCGCCCGCAAGGCCGCCTCGGTGTCCTCGGCCTCCGCCTGGAGGGTGCGCAGGCGCGCCAGCGTCGCCTCCGCTTCGGTCAGGGTGGCGCGGTCCTGCGGCGCGGAGGCGACCCGCAGGCGCCGGGCGGTCTCGGCCGCGGCGGCGAGGCGCCGGCCTCGTTCTAGCTCAGCCTGCCGCCGCGTGGCGTCGGCCACCACGGCGCGGATGCGGGCCATTTCGACGGCGAACCGGGTCCGGGCTGCGCGGATGGCGTCGCGCTCCGATTCGAGTTCGGCGATCACCTCGGCGGCTTCCCCCGCGAGGTCGTCGCGTCCCGCATGGAGCGCCGCCACGGCGCGGGTTTCCAGGTCGGCGGCGCGGGTCTCGACCTCGGCGAGGCGTCGTTCCTCGGCCCGGTCCCCGGCCATCGAGGCCGCCAGGGCCTGCCGGCTGCGTTCCAGGGCCGCCCGGGTCTCACGGATCTGCTGATCCAGGATCAGGAGGGCGTTGCGGTCGAAGAGGTCCTCTTCGGCCTTGGCGGCGGCGCCGCGGGCGAGGGTGCGAAACAGTCTGAGCATGATGGCCTCCGGGTGCGGGGACGCTGTCCACCACCCGGATGTCGCACGGTTTGAACAGCGTTCAAGTGCGGTATTGCACGCCGTTCAATATGCCGTTGGAAAGCCGCCGGTCTGGCGCAGGGCTTCCCCGAGGATCATGGCGGCGCACACCGCGACGTTGAGCGAGCGCAGGTCCGGACGGATCGGCACCACGACCCGCGCGTCGGCGGCCGCGTGGACCGCATCGGGCACCCCCGCCGATTCCCGGCCCATCAGCAGGCAGTCGCCGGGCCGGTAGGCGAAGTCGGTATAGGGCAGGGCCCCCTGGGTCGTGGCGAGAACGAGCCGGATGTTCTCGGCCCGGCGCCAATCCGAAAACGCCTGCCACGAGCGGTGGCGGGTCACCGCCACGTGGTCGAGGTAGTCCAGCCCCGAGCGGCGTAGGTGCCGGTCGGAGACGTCGAAGCCGGCCGGCTCGATGATCTCGACGGCGGCCCCGAGGCAGGCGGCCATGCGCAGGAGGGTGCCGGTGTTCTGCGGGATGTCGGGTTGGTACAGGGCGAGGCGGAGCATGGTGGCGGACACAGCGAGCGGATTGGGCCGTGCGGCATCGCCCCCCGGTTGGCAGGCGGTCAAGACGGCTTAGCTAAGGAGCGCTGCAACGACCGGATGATCTCATGTTTCTCGATTGGCTCGAACGCCGGATCGACACCTTCGCGCCGTTCGACGACGGGCGCATGCCGCCGAAGACGGTGATGGGCTTCGCCGGGTTCTACCTGCGCCCGGTCCGGTCGGCGCTGATCGTCCTGTTCGTGGTGGCGATCGTGGCCGGGACCGTCGAGGCCTCGCTCTACATCTTGATGGGCTGGTTCATCGACCTCCTGAACAAGGCGGACCGCGCCACCCTCTGGCAGGAGCACGGCACTGCTCTGATGCTGGCGGCCGGTCTTCTGATCGTGGTCCGGCCGATCACCATCTGGCTACACGAGATCCTGTCGAACCAACTCCTGGTGCCGCAATCCACCAACCAGATTCGCTGGCGCACCCACCTCTACACCCTCGGGCACTCGCTCTCGTATTTCCAGGCGGACTTCGCCGGGCGCCTCGCCAACCGAGTGGTGCAGGTCGGACCGGCGGTCCGCGAACTCGCCGTCGTGTTCATCGACACGCTGCTCTACGTGGCGATCTACGCTGTCACGGCGGTCGGTCTGTTCGGCTCGATCTCCCTGTGGCTCGCGCTCCCGGTGGTGGTTTGGATCGCCGCCTACGCCCTGCTGACCCGCTGGTTCGTGCCACGCGCCCGCGCCCGATCGCTGGTCACCGCCGACACCCGCTCGGCCCTGATCGGGCGCATCGTCGACAGCTACACCAACATCCTGACGGTCAAGCTCTTCGCCCGCGATCGCGAGGAGCGGGCGGCGGTGCGCGACGCCGTCGACATCCACACCAAGGCCTACCTGCACCAGTTCCGGTTGGTGAGCAGCACCACGACCCTGCTCGGCCTCCTCAACAGCCTGTTGATCCTGTCGACGGCCGCCGTCTGCGTGGTCCTGTGGCAGCGCGGCGGCATGACCACCGGCGAAGCCTCGGCCGGCCTCGCCCTGGTGCTGCGCCTGATGGCGATGTCGGGCTGGGTCATGCAGACCGTGCGCGGCATCTTCGAGAATGTCGGCGTGATCCAGGAGAGCATGCAGACCATCGCGCGCCCGCACGCCATCACCGACCGGCCCGATGCCGGGACCCTGGCGGTCGCCGGCGGCGATATCCGCTTCGACAAGGTCGGCTTCCACTACGGCCGCGACGATGCCTCGATCATCGAGAACCTGAACCTGCATATCCGGGCGGGCGAGAAAGTCGGGCTCGTCGGCGTCAGCGGCGCCGGCAAGACCACCATCACCTCCCTGCTCCTGCGCCTGCACGACCTGGAGAGCGGCCGCATCCTGGTGGACGGGCAGGACATCGCAGGCGTCACGCAAGCCTCGCTGCGCAGCGCCATCGCGATGGTGACCCAGGATACATCGCTGCTGCACCGCTCCATCCGCGACAACATCGCGTATGGCCGCCCCGATGCCACGATGGCGGAGGTGGAGCGCGCCGCGCGGCTGGCCCAGGCCGACGGCTTCATCCGCGACCTCGTCGATCACAAGGGTCGCACCGGCTACGACGCTCAGGTTGGAGAGCGTGGCGTCAAGCTATCGGGCGGCCAGCGTCAGCGCATCGCCATCGCCCGGGTGATCCTGAAGGACGCCCCGATCCTGATTCTCGACGAGGCGACCTCCGCCCTCGACTCGCAGGTGGAGGCGGCCATTCAGCAAAGCCTCGACACCCTGATGCAGGGCAAGACGGTGCTGGCCATCGCCCATCGGCTCTCGACCATCGCGGCCCTCGACCGGCTGATCGTTCTCGATGCCGGCCGCATCATCGAGGAGGGCACCCATGCCGAATTGATCGCCGGCGGCGGTCTCTATGCCCGCCTGTGGGAGCGCCAGTCCGGCGGTTTCCTCGGTGACGGTGCGACGGCTCGGACCTACGAGGCCGCTGCGGAATAGGGTTGCAGCTGGGCAGGCGCCCCATTGGAATCAGGTCTCGAGGCCGGCGTGCTGCGTCGCACATCGGTTCAGCCCTGAATGGCGCCGCATTGCGCTTTTCCGTTCAAGTGGGCGGCATCGGGGCGGAAATAACGCGTGTGCGTGGAGAGGGTTAGCAGGGATATGCTCAGAGGTTAATCAAACGCTGCCTGTTTCATGCCCACTCTGCATGGCAGCCCATCCGCATCCTCCCTCGTGCTGCGCTGCGGCAAAGCCTACATTCCGGTCATGGCGACGGGATCACACAGACCCGCCGCACCGACACGTTTGGACGTTCTCTCTCATGGTACACGCAATCCTCACCCATCTTCTGTCCTCCTGGAAGGAGAGCGCATCTGTTCGTCAGATCGCCGATCTCACCGACCAGCAATTCGCCGATATCGGCGGTGAGCGCCTCGATAGCCGCCTGCTCGACAAGGCCCGCCGGCATCGGGCGCGCGAGACCGGACACTTCCACAAGTCGGTGGGTGTGTTCTCCTACCCGACCGCCTAAACTGCCTCGCTGCCGCATCCTCCCGGTGCGGCAACGGGCAGGGGCGGGGGCGGCGATTGAGATCCTGGTGGCGACATGGCGCCGGTCTTCCTCGTGTCGATGGGCGCTGCTGGCGATCGTCGGCTCCTTCCTGCTCTCGTCGTCCAGCCTCGTCTCGCCGGCCTGTGCTGCCGATCCCCTCGTCATCACGGTCGACCCTCAGGCCGTCGGAACGCCGCCGAAGCGAGCGGTCGATCGGGTCCGGGTCGCCAGTCTTCCCGAGGCACTGGCCCTGCGCCGACGCTGGCGCCGCGTCGATTCGCGTCAAGCGATTTCGATCGCGCTCGCTCCGGGTGTTCATCGTCTGTCCGAGCCGGTCCGGTTCGCCCGCGAAGATAGCGGCACAGCCGCGATTCCCCTGGTGGTATACGGAGCCGCAGACGGTTCGACGCGCCTCGTCGGATCCGTTCCGCTCGTGCCTGCGCCAGACGGAATTCCCCGTGACCTCGACGCGACCCTCTTGGTCGACCGAGGCGCAAAATTGCGTGTCTATCGCCTGCCCGCCGCGGTCACCGGCCAGCGCATCCAGGAGCCCCGCACCCTCGCGCGGCGCGATGCCCCGGTCCACCTCGCGCTGTTCGATCGCGCCGGTGCCCTGTGGCCGGCGCGCTGGCCGAACACCGGCTGGGCCAGGACCGCCTCCGACGTAAGTGTCTCGTCTCACAACGAAAATAAGGCCAGTTTCGCCCTGGCGGACGGCCGCTCCGCGCGCTGGCGGCGCGAGCCGGAGCTCTGGGCCGAGGGCTACTGGCGCTGGAACTGGCTGTTCGAAACCTTTCCGGTCGCCGCCGTGGCACCCGACCACCTCACCCTGGAGGCCACACCCTACGAGGGCATCGCCTCGGGCGCCCGCTTCCGGATCGTCCACGCCCTCAGCGAACTCGACGCGCCCGGCGAGTGGTGGCGCGACGCCGGCTGGGGCGTCGTCCTTCTCTGGCCGCGCGATCCCTCCGACGCCGTCGAGGTGGCCGTTACTGACACCCTGCTGAGCGTGGAAGGCGCATCACATCTCCGAATCCAGGCCCTGACCCTGGAACAGGCTCAGGGCGATCTGGTTCGGATCAGCGATGCGGCCGACGTGGTCATTTCCGGTTCACGATTGCGGCGGTCCGCCGGTCGGGCCCTGTCAATCGAGCGATCGACCGCCAGCGGCCTCGAACGCAGCACCGTTGCGGAAACCGGAATTGGCGGCGTCCGTCTGTCGGGTGGCGATCGACACAGCCTGATTCCGGCCGGGCTCTTCGTCCGGGATTGTCGCATCAGCGATTACGCCCAGTCGGCGCGAACTCAAAGCCCAGCGATCATGGTCGATGGCGTGGGTCAGACCGTCGAGGGCAACTACATTCACGATACCGACGAGTACGCGATTCATTTGCGCGGTAACGAACACCGAGTCGCCTGGAACGAGATCACTCGTATCCTTTCGGAATCAACGGATAGTGGAGCGATCTATTCGGGCCGCGACTGGTCCGCTCGGGGTTCGGTGATCGAGCACAACTACCTGCACGATATCCGCGCAGCACCGGGCTTCGAGATCAAGGGGATCTATCTCGACGATATGGCGAGCGGCATCACCGTCCGGGACAACCTGTTCGTTCGGGTCGATCAGCCAATCTTCCTCGGCGGTGGTCGCGACAATCGCATCATCGAAAACCTCTTCGTGGATTCAAGCCCTGCGATCCACGTCGATGCACGCGGCCGGACCTGGGCCCAGGATGCAATCACGGACCCGCAATCGGAATTGCGGGCCGCCTACGCGGCGATGCCGGTCGGCGGGAAGCTGTGGCGTGAGCGCTATCCAGGTTTGGCGACGATCCTGGCTGACGATCCGGCCGCCGCTCGCAACAGCCTGACGGACAATGTCTTTCTAAACAGCGAGCCGTTCCGTTTTGGGGATTTGGCCCGTTCCAGCGAGCAGAACCTCACGCGCAACATCGGTCCAGCCGGCCTTCGTCTGGCGCCCCTGACTCGCAGCGACGAACAGGTCGCTTCACGGAAAGAGAGCGTAAAGCGATTTGAAAACGTGCTGGATGCCACGAACGCCTTGGTGCGCCGGAGAGACTACGATCGGATGGAACGTTCGATCCTACTCAAGCCCTTCGAAGACAATCGACCGGGTCACCCGTAGATTTCCCATTGTTCCCTGCCAATTTCGTGGGTTTTTCCAAGCTACGATGGGACCGAGTGTAACATCGTTAGCGTATGTTGAAGCGTTCTTGGCGGCACCTGCTATCAATAGGGGCAGCGACGAACGATAGGCATGTCCGATTTTTGAATACTTGGCGAAGTCTCATTGAGATCACCCTGCCGCAGCATCCCGGCGGCCTTCATGGGCTGTTTCCGCGCCGCGCCGACCGATTCCGTGATGGATCATCGCATCCTGGGCTGCTAGGCGCCACGGATCGCGGAGACGTCGGTTGCCGGGCATGCGCACCGGCAAGGAAAGGCTTGTCATGCACATCGTGATGGTTGGGTCCGGCTATGTCGGCCTCGTCTCGGGCACCTGCTTTGCGGATTTTGGCCACCAAGTGACCTGCGTAGACAACGATGCGGGTAAGATTGATCTTCTGAATGCCGGGCGCATGCCGATCTATGAGCCGGGGCTGGAAGCCCTGGTGGCCGAGAATGTTCGTCATGGGCGACTGAGATTCTCGACCGATCTCGCCAGCGCAGTCGCTGCTGCGGACGCCGTGTTCATCGCTGTCGGTACGCCGTCCCGCCGCGGTGATGGCTTCGCTGATCTCTCCTACGTGCATGCCGCCGCGCGCGAGATCGCGCACGCGCTGAAGGGTTTCACCGTTGTGGTGACGAAGTCTACCGTGCCTGTCGGAACCGGCGATGAGGTGGAGCGCATCATCCGAAACGCCAGGCCCGACGCCGAAGTTGCGGTCGTCTCGAATCCGGAATTCCTACGCGAAGGCGCCGCCATCGAGGATTTTAAGCGGCCCGACCGCATCGTTATCGGTGCAGACAGCGAACGCGGCGCGGCCATCATGGCTGAGATCTACCGCCCGCTCTATCTCAATCAGGCGCCAATCCTCTACACGGACCGGCGCACCGCGGAGCTGACAAAGTACGCCGCGAACGCATTCCTCGCCACCAAGATCACTTTTATCAACGAAATCGCCGATCTCTGCGAGCAGGTGGGGGCGAATGTTCAGCAAGTCGCCCGCGGCATCGGGCTCGATAACCGCATCGGCTCGAAATTTCTGCATGCAGGCCCCGGCTACGGTGGCTCATGCTTCCCAAAGGATACCCTCGCTCTTGTGAAGACGGCGCAGGACGCCGGCACCCCGGTTCGCCTCGTCGAGACGGTGGTCTCGGTGAACGACCAGCGCAAGCGCGCCATGGCCCGCAAAGTGATCGTCGCCTGCGGCGGATCGGTGCGTGAAAAGACGATTGCCATTCTGGGACTGACTTTCAAACCCAACACCGACGACATGCGCGATGCGCCTTCGCTCTCGATCATCACTGGCCTGCAAGACGGTGGCGCGAAGATTCGCGCCTATGATCCGGAGGGAATGGAAGCTTCTCGCGCGCTTCTGTCGAACGTCACCTACGCCGGGGACGCCTACGAATGTGCCACCGGGGCCGACGCAGTGGTGATCGTTACCGAGTGGAATGCCTTCCGGGCGCTCGACTTCATCCGCCTGCGCGCAGTGATGACTGCACCGGTGATGGTCGATCTGCGCAACGTCTATAAGGCCGAGGACCTAAAGCGCCGCGGCTTCCGCTACACCGGTGTTGGACAGGCGCACAGTCTGTCGCCGACCCCGGACGACGAACACGCCACCGTGTAATGCGAACAGGTTCGGGTCAGGCATGAGAGACGGCGAGACGAAGACGATTTTGGTCACTGGTGGGGCAGGTTTCCTGGGCTCCCATCTCTGTGAGCGCCTGCTGGAGCAGGGTCACGAAGTTCTCTGCGTCGACAATATGTTTACCGGATCACGCCGTAACATCGCCGCCCTTCTCGATCACCCGCGGTTCGAGTTCATGCGCCACGACGTGACGTTTCCACTCTATGTCGAGGTCGACGAGATCTACAATCTCGCCTGCCCGGCCTCGCCAGTGCACTACCAATTCGATCCGGTCCAGACGGCCAAGACCAGCGTCATCGGCGCGATCAATATGTTAGGTCTCGCCAAGCGTCTAAAGATCAAGATCTTTCAGGCGTCGACCAGCGAAGTTTATGGGGACCCCGAGGTCCATCCGCAGCCGGAGGAATATTGGGGCAAGGTCAATCCGATCGGATATCGGTCCTGCTACGATGAAGGCAAACGCTGCGCCGAGACGTTGTTTTTCGATTATCACCGCCAGCATAACCTCTCGATCAAGGTCGCACGCATCTTCAATACCTACGGGCCGCGCATGCATCCAAATGACGGCCGCGTGGTGTCGAATCTTGTCGTGCAGGCCCTACGCAACGAGGACATCACCATCTACGGCGATGGCTCGCAAACCCGGGCATTCTGCTACGTCGACGATCTGATCGAGGGCTTTTTACGCCTGATGCGAACCGATCCTGAGGTGACGGGGCCAATCAACCTCGGGAATCCCGGTGAGTTTTCGATCCGGGAACTCGCCGACCTCGTCATTGAATTGACTGGCTCCCGCTCTCGAATCGTTGCGCGCCCGCTGCCGCCCGACGATCCGCGCCAGCGCCGGCCGAACATCGATAAGGCCAAGGCCATCCTCGACTGGGAGCCAACCGTTTCCCTGCGTGAAGGCTTGATGCGGACCATCGGTCACTTCGACCGCCATCTCGGAGCGAATGTGCCCGCCTGACAAGGGCACCCCAGTCCAATCAGTCCAGCGCCTCCGCGTCGGTGAGGACCATTCCGACGTATGGGCGTCCACCTATCGCTGCCAGAGCCTTGTCCAGGATCGCATAGCGACTCTCGCCGTTCCGGACGGTAATCAACACTGCCGTCACACGAGGGTCAGCCGCGAGCCGCTCCGCTGTGGCATCCGAGCCGATCAGTCCGGCATGGATCACGACGAGGTCGTAAGAGTCCTGAGCGCCCAGGATGCTGTCGACATAGACACGCATTTCGCTGCGTGCAGTCTGGCCGTCCTGCGGAATCAAGGCGAGGCCCGAGCTGTGCCGCACAAGGACATCCGAGAGGTCTGCGCGCCGTGGCATTGAGGTTCCGCCATGACGCGGCGGCAGACCAATTTCGCGGGTAACAGTACCGTCAGCCGATGCGTCGACGAGAAGCACCCGCTCGTTCTCGTGGGCAGCCGAGGCAGCGTAGTCGAGGGCCAGACGTGAGCGACCGACGATATCGTCGGCGGACGTCACCAGGATGACGTGCGGACGCTTGGCTGGCAGATCGCGGCGAAGACGGTTCCGCAGCCGGGTGATCGCTATCTCGTAAGGGCCGCCGCTGAGACGGTCCGTTCCACTCGCGATGCCCCGGCGCAGCGTGGGCAGGAGGCCGAGGACGAGACGCTGCGTCCGCGCCTCGAGGCGCTTCCGGGACCGGACGCGTCCGCTGAACTGCTCGACCGTCAGGCTTCCGCCGATGCCAAGCCCCAGGCCTGCAAGCAGGGCGGCCGCGAGGACGAGGGGCGCTGGCGGACCCTGGCGTCGGGTCGGCGGAAGAGCCGGAGAAATGATGCGTGAAGTTGAAGTGTCGAGCTGCTGCTGCTCTTGCAGCTCACGGGTGCGCACGAGAAAAGCTTCATAGACGCCCCGCCGGGCATCGACCTGTCGCTCTAACTCGCGCAGCTTTACGAAGCTGTCGCCGACGTTGAGGGCGTCCGCCTTACGCTTCTCCAGGGCCTGCGAGAGTTCGACTACATTCGCCATGTTCGAGCGGTATTCGTTACGAATCGCGGCGGCGATGCGCTTCACCTCGGCTTCGAGCTGGTTGCGGGCGCTACGTAGCTGCACGTCGGATGCGTTCATTGCCGGGTGCCGCTCCCCGAGGCTCGCCGCCGCATCGGCCCGCTGGCGCTCGACCTGTGCGAGTTGTCCGCGCAACTGCCCAATGGTCTGCGACTGGAGAACCTCCTGGATCGAATCCAGCTTGGCCGGATCGCTGCTGCTCACGCTTTCGATTTGGCGCAGCTTCGCCTGCTGCTCAGCCGCTTTGGCCCGGGCAGCGCCGAGTTGATCACTCAACTGGCCAAGCTGCTGCTCGCTGACGAGTTGGGTCCGCGTGCCTACCAGATTGTTCTTGTTGCGGAACGCCTGTGCAGCATTCTCGGCCTGCTGAACGCTGTCGCGCAGTTCTCCGAGACGGCTGTTGAGGCCCTCCCGAGCTCGTCGTATCGCTTCGGACCGATTGCTGATTTCCGTCGAGAGGTAGATCTCCGCAATACTCTGAGCAAGGCGGGCGGACTTTTCCCGGTCGTTGGTCGAAACGGAAACGTCGACGGCAAAACTCCGTTCAAGGCGTCTGGCCGACATTCGGTCGCGCAAGGCTCGCAGGGCTGTGAGGGTCGGGTCGGATTCCGGCTCCGACGCTCGGCCTACCAGATGCCCAACCCACGTCCGGAGTCGATCGATGGCGCTGGGCTCTACAAAGTCCTGATCACTGGCAAGCTTCTGTGAAAGCACCACCCTGCGCAGGACGTCGTCCGACTGAAGCACGCGCAACTGACTATCGACCAGAAGCAGGGTCGATTCGTTCGCCTGACTTTGCGGATTGGCCTCGTCCTTCAGAACAGCGAGGCCACGTGGGTCGATGATGAGTTGGGTCGTTGCCGCGTACTGCGCTGGCAGCGCCAGATATCCAACCGCGAGAGCCGATAAAAGGAGAACCGGAAGGATTACGGTGACCCAGCGGCGGCGTAAAATACGGCCGACCTCGCTCATCTCCAGGAACCAGGGGAGGGGCGCGCTCGATACCTCGGTATCGGCACCGAAGTGCTTAAGGATTACGGGTGGGGCGCGTTCGATGACAGCCATGGACGCTTTCCGTTACGCAGTCGGCGGTGGGCAGGCCACCTGCTGGATAATATCCTGCACCGGGACACCGAGACCCAGCGAGTCCCGGTCTGATTGTTCGATCCGGCCGATTTCGGAACAAGTTGCGGCGGAAGCAGCCTGTGTTTGAAGTGCTTTCACGAAATGCGCCACGCGTTTGCGACCGCCGCTTCGGGACGCAGATCGGTCGAGATGGGTGCAGGCCGGTCGGCCCGACCATCCGGAGGCAGCTGAACGCGAATGAAGGCGAGCAGTCCCGCAAGCGCCAGAACATTGACGTTCCAGTCCTGGTAAATTCCAGGCGTGGTCATGCCGTTCAGCACCAGCATCAGCACGCATGATGCGACGAAGCGGCGTCCCCCCAGATCAAGCTTCATGCCCCAGGACAGCGTCGTGAACAGGACGACAAAGGAGAAGCCGAGGCCGATCATGCCCGTGCCGGCCCAGGCGCTGAGAAACATGTTGTGCGAACTCGTGATGAACACGTCTTCCCGGCCCAAGGTTTCAGCAAGTGTCGTAGTCGGGATCAGGAGCTGGATGAACCGGTCGCCGGCCGAGAATCCCGAACCTGCGAGCCGATCCTGCGTCGCAGCGATGAAGGTGGGCCAGAAGGTCGACCGTCCTGTACCATTCGCCAATTCGACAGCCGGCTTCTGCAGGATGGTGGCGAGGAGGTCGAGGAGAGCCGGGAATGCCGCAAGGTCGAGCATCAATAGGACGAAACCCGCGATGGCCGCGAGCGCTCCGAAAATACCGAAGTTACGCAGGACCACATGACGCGACGACATCAACATGGCCGGGCCGACTGCAACGAGTGCCCCCGTGCTGGCCGCCGACCCGGCGACGACGAAGCCAATAAGGGCCAGGCCAAGATAGGCGCCCCGCCGCCTTTGGGGCGGCCGGAAGATGACCAGGAAGCCCAGCATCGCACAAACGTATGGCATCATATTGTTTTTTGCTGCCGAGAAGATAGTTCCGTGCGCTAAACTCTCAAGGATGATCGGCAGTACAGCAGCGAGCCAAGATAGAATGATGATGGCCAAAATATCGGCGAAACGGTATTCAATATCGCTTTGATCGAATATTACAATCGAAGCGTGATAAAAGATCAGCAGCTCTACGCTACGATAAAGTGTATAGGGTGGTACAATCGACCAAGCTGTGCTCAGTCCGTCCATGCCGATCATGAGAGTAAAGGGAAGATAAGGCATTGCGAAGGGCAACAATGCGATGCGGCGGTCGAGACCGATCTTGCCAAGAAGGTAAAGCCCGGTAAGCCCAGTGAGCACCAGGGTGATGATGTTCGAAGCGCTGAGCCCTTCCTCCAGCACCGCGTTTCCGTCCTCGCGGGGGACCGTGAAAACGAGGGGCATGAAGGCGAAGGTGCAGACCAGCACCATTGGCAGGACAAGTCGGGCATCAAGCGGACGTACCGCCACCGCGAGGTTGCGGCGGGCAAGCGGATACAGCATCGTGAACCAAACTGGGATTGCCAGCACAAGAAACAGGTTCAGCAAACGTGTTCCTCCCTCGATGCTCGCGCAGATGCCGATCTCGACACTTCCCTCCAGAAGCGTTTCAGCGACGTGAATAGCCCCGGAATCGTGTTAGGACTTCGAAATTATCGTAAAGGCCGGTAAAATGAGTCCGACGATGCCGGGTCACGCGGATTGGATGCGCCCAGCATTTTTGCCAATTGGCGATTAACCGGCGTGCATCGCTGATCGGCTGTGATTTGCCGATCGTTGTCGCATAATTAGCATGAGGTGCGCCGCCGACATTGCGTGCCCGATCGTGATGACGAACGCAGCGCCGGTGATCCCGGCATAGACAATCATCGGGTACATGATCACTAGTGAGACCATAAGGCTGATCACAAACGCCTGAAAGACCGGCCCAGTATCCTCGATCGCCCGAAAGTATTGGGTTACCATATCACGAATGAAAATGCAGGCGACTGCGACCGCCAGAACGCGGACACTGGTAGCATAGGCTGCGAAGGCTGGCCCGAAGACGAGGCTGAGCCACGTCCCGGCTGGGAGCGCGATGGTGACGAGCAGCAGGCCAACCATGGGACCGAGCTTCAACGCCATTCGCTTCAGATAGGTGCGCAGGCCTTGCTCGCCGCCTGTCTCGAACGCTCGTGCCGCTGCGGTCGGCAGGATATTCTCGGTTGCAGTCAGAAGGATGATGACGAAGCCGACGAGGTACTGCGCTGCGCGCAGACCACCAATCGCTTCGTCACCCAACACGACATCGGCGATGATCCAAGCTAGTTGTTCCTGTCCGAACGTGACGAAGACCAAAGGGAACATCCAGCGCCCGATCCCCCAATGTCGGTGAGCGACAGGCCGAAAGCGCAGTCCACGTCGAGGTGTCCGCCAGATACCGTAAGCAAGGGGAACCACAGTGATGAGGGCAGTTGCCGCCAGGAGTGCGGTGGCTGACGCCGCATCGAGGACGAGTCCGCTCCACCAAACTGCCACGATCGCAAAGGAAAAAACCAAGGCTCGAACGCTATCCATCGCGAAGGCGAGGAGACCGCGTCCACGGATGAACAGGATTCTGCGTACCGTGAGTTGCAGATTCTGCGCGACTGTCAGGGCCGCGCCCGAGACGACGATGTCGAACTCGACGGGATGGTGTCGCAGTGCGAAGATGGCGACGAGCGCCAGCGCTGTCCCGGTCGCTGCAACCAGCGAGACCAGCATGGCGCTGGCTAGGACGGTGGCCTCGTATGTTGAGGCAGCCCGGCGCCCACGTGCGGCAAGCGTCATCATCGGTGCCGTCACCAGGGCGTTGTGCAGCCCCTGTGCGAAAGCCGTGATGATCAGGACCAGTACGAAAAGGCCAAATTCCTCGATGCCGACGAGGCGTGCAACAGCGATACCGCTGAGGAAACCGAAGCCGCTGACGGCAGCCTGATCCAGCACGGAGGCCAGGGCTGGACGCCGGACGAAGCGTTTCATCCGAGCGACGACCAGTTCGTTATCGCGCACCGATTCGATGACAGGGACTCCGTGGCTCATCGTATGAAGCGGACTCGCGGATCAGCGATAGGCAAGGAACGCAGCGGCAGCGTCCCGCAGCCTCGGGGTACGGCCATAGATCCAGCGCGGGCCGCTGAGGGCCACCTTTTTGGTCAATCCATGCTTAAAATCGAAAACACCTCGGTTGTCGGCCGGGTCTATCCCACCGAAATCGAATGTTTGCCGACCTTCCGCGTGAGCTTGCTCGACGAAGCGCCACACGGCCAACGTGGGTGCCGCGCAGGCACGCGCTCGATCGTTGGAGGCGGTGTAGAAGTCCGTAAAGCGTGTGTCAGAGACATGGGCGATCCGAATCAGCACGGGCTCGCCGTTTTCTCGGACTTCAAGAATGCGGTGATGTGGATCATGCGCAATGAGGTCGCGGATAGCTGGACCGTTAAGGCTGTCCCGGAACCCCTTTCTTGCCTGAAGAGCACTGTACATCGTCCAGAACGTGTCGAATGCCGCCAGGCGATCATTCGGATCGGTCAGGAAATGCGTGGTCACATCAGGATTGCGTTGGGCCTTTTTCAAAGCCTTTCGCCAGCGCTGGTCCATTCTCTGCAGAATGATCTCGGTACCCCCTGACACATCGATTTCCAGGGTAAAATATTTAGCCGACTGGACAGGTACAAATCGGTTTTGAAGCAGGGCCAGAATAATGGCGTGGCTCTGAAAGTGTTCGAAGCTGACGGCAAGCAGATCGAAGCGACCGAGTGCAAGGTGGTCCAGGAAGAGATTGATCGCTGCCTCAGCATGCTTCTCGCCCTGCTCCGTCAGGAGTGGCCCCCCCTGGACTAGGATGAAGCGGAGAAACCCCCGCCGCTTCACTTGATACTGTATCAGTGCGACGGGAAGGCCCTCAGTGTTGCGCACTATGAGTCGGGTTACGGTCCACCCGACTCGCGCCTTGTAAGCCCCCCACATCCACGACGAAAAGATGTTGCACCTGGGCAGCGACCAGAGGGTGTCGTCCCAAATTTCGGGTACCAGGCAGGCATCGATCGCTAACGTCGTACTCATCGATTTTCATGCCTTCGACCGGCCTGTGAACGTCAGTTTGGAACGTCGTACGTCGAAACGATCGATATCGCCTCCCGTGTGGGAATGGATTTCCAAGAAAGACAGCAGGGATCCTTAATTTAACGATATGCGCAATCCGAGTTAAGCCGATCCGGTAGTTGGATGAAAAATTTGAACGGGTGTAGTAGGATGCCTTCATGGTGAAAGCACTCAAAACATTCATCCGCGACACGCCGCTTCTGCGCGAAATGGCCTTGCGGGTACGTTCGCTCACTTATTCGATCGCTAACTCGTCCCCTGGCCTCTACACCCTTTGCTATCACCATGTGCTACCCGAGCAGCAGAAGTCTTTTGCTCGACAACTGGACTACCTAAGCGAACTCGGCGATTTTGTTACGGCGGATCGGGCGGCCGATCTTGTGAAGAGTGGCGCCACCCTTGATCGTCGCTACTTTCTCGTCAGTTTCGATGATGGCTATCTCGACAACCTTTCTGTAGCTCTCCCAGTCCTAAAGGCCTCTTCCACACCCGCCATCCTGTTCCTTGTCAGCGATTGGATTGATGCTCCTCCGAAGGCAAACAGGTATGGTGCGAGTTATATGGATCGTTCAGCCGTCGCTGCTTGGCAGTCTGCCGGTCTTGATGTCGGGTCACACTCTGCGACGCACAGAAATCTCCGCCACCTTAGCGAGACAGAGGTTACGGATGAACTCGGTCGATCGCGCCGGGACTTGGAGGCGATGACCGGCGTAGCCATCCGGCACTTCGCCTGCCCATGGGGGGTTGCCAACGTCGACTTCGACCCGGCGCGCGACGTTACTCTCGCACGTCGCGCGGGCTATCGGACGTTTTATACGACAAGGCGTGGTGTCGCGCTTGGGCCGGACGATCTCATGCTCATGCCGCGCCACGTCTTAGAGCCGAATTGGGGACTCTATCAGGTCGACGCCCTGATGGGTGGACGGGCTCGTGACGCTCGATGAATGCCAATCAGGCCATTCGATCGCGAAACAGCGATCGCAGCCGCCCTATCGCGATCATTATCGGTGCACGCGCGCCCTACATGCATCGGCTCTACGAGCGTCTGGGCTCGGAACTGGACCGGCCGCTCCATGTTCTGGCGTGCAGTGCACGGGAGGCCGCGCGCCAGTGGGAGTTGCCCGATCCCAAAGCCTATCGCTTTGAAGTGATCCCGGGCTTACGCTGGTATCGGAGCGCGGTCAGCAACCTCTACATCAACCCGTACATCGTACCCCGCATCATCACGCTCCGCCCGAGCTTGATCGTCGTCAACGACTTCGCTCCGACCATGCTGATGGCCGCTGCGACGGCCCGCTTGCTCGCCATTCCCTATGGTCTGCGCACCGATGGCGTGCCCGATACCGATCCCGGACAACGTTCGTGGTCACATCGAACGATGCGCCGTCTGCTGGTACCGAAGGCTCGGTTCGGTCTCGGAGCGAGTGACGGAAGTTTGCGGTTGCTAGAAGGCTATAGTTTGGCTGCCGAGCGTCTCGCCCTCGCTCCACTGTTTCCCGCCTGGGAGCCGGAAGGTCTTGAGGGCACAATGCAGTCCGACCGCGATCGACCGTATGACATCCTTTTTTGCGGGATCCTCAACGAAGAAGTAAAAGGCGCGCGCTTCTTCACGGAAGTCGTCCTTGCATGTCACGCGCGCGGCCGGGAACTGCGGATCCGAGTCGCTGGAGACGGCCCATTGCGTGGCGAAATGCAATCGCGCTTCGCAGAGGCGGGGGTGAATGCGCACTTCGACGGCTTTGTTCAGCAACAGGGCCTGAACGCAATCTATGCGTCGGCGCGGCTCTTCCTCTTCCCGAGCCGTGGTGATGTCTGGGGGGTCGTCATCCAGGAGGCGCTCCAGTGTGGAACGGCCGTGCTGGCCTCACCGCATTCGGGGAGCGCTCGCGAACTTCTCGACGCCTATGCCTGTGGCGTTATTCGCCCGATGACCGTCGACGGGTGGGTTGCAGCGGCCCTCGATCTGCTTGACGATCCAGAGCGACGCACAAATCTGCGTCACCTGGCTGCGCCGGCGCTCGAGCGCTTTTCCCTTGCTGCTGCAACGGACGCCTACCGAAAAGTGCTGACCGATTCTCCAGATTGAGCGATGGTTCGTGTGCTGACCAGTCACGGTCGGGGGATCTGCTCCATTCGAGGCGAATAGACCTTAGTCGCGTCCTGCACGATTGAAGGCCACGATCGCTAGGAAGCGAGGGACGACCTGCGCATAGCGTGATCTGAGACGGCGCGGCTCACGGATCAGGCGATAGAGCCACTCCAACCCCCATCGCGTCATCATGCGAGGCGCTCGTGCGATCGCTCCGGTGTTGACGTCGAACGCCGCTCCGACGCCCATGCCGATAACCCCCGGAAGGAAGGGTGTGTGGGTGTGGAGGAAGAGCTCCTGTTTCGGTGTGCTGAGCCCAATCCAGAGGATTTGGGTTCCGGCGCTTAACAGCCGTTGATGCAGATCCTGCGATTCCGGTTCGGTCAGCGGCCGATACGGAAGAGTTTCTGCTCCGGCTATGATTAACCCCGGTGCCCGATCGCGCATCTCAGCGGCCAAACGCTCGGCGACCCCGGGACCTCCTCCGAGGAAGAAGTGGCGCCACCCCGCTTCAACACCAGCTCGACAGACGACCTCGACAGATTCGATTCCTGGGACTTGATCGATGCCCCTGTGTCCGCGGAGCCAGCCTACCCAGGCCAGGGGGCGGCCATCCGCACAGACCAGGAGGGCAGCGTCGTGCGCCGCTTTGACGGACGGCTCGTCCTGTGCCCGGACGATCCCATGTGCATCGCGAAACACCACGAAGGTTCCCGGAGCGGTCGACCTGCGGGCCAAGCGACGCCGAATGGCGGATACGAGGCCGTTCATATCCGTGATGGAGATCGGAACGCCGCCGAGGTTGAAATGAGGAACATCCGGATCATGTCCCCAAGCGTAGGAAGATGGCTGGCTGGATCGCGCAATGGGGCCGGTCATGCTGCGTCTCGAGCGGCGGTGTTTGCGCGACTGGCGATCGCTTCGCGATAAATCAGCAGGGCACGGGCGGTGACGACGTCAGCGGTCCATTCCTTTTCGTAGACCCGACGGGCTGCGCGCCCCATGTCCCGCGTGGCAACCGGTGCGTCGGCGATTTGGTTAAGTGCGCGAGCGAGGCTCACGGGATCGCCAGGCTCGACATGCAAACCTGTTCTCCCATCGACGATCAGGTCGGCGAGCGCTCCGATCCGCGATGCGACAACGGGCGTGCCGAGGCTGAACGCTTCGGCGATCACCATCGGCATACCTTCGTACCACTGTGACGGCACCACGAGAGCTTCAGCTCGTGCCATCATGGCTTGGACGGCAGCAGGGGGCTGCGGGCCGAGAAGAGTTACCCCAGGCGTATCGCGGAGCCAGCTTTCGAGAGGCCCTTCGCCGATCAGAGTGACAGGAATTCGGCAGGCACGAGCCGCCTCTGCGAGAGTGGCGACACCCTTCTCTGGAACCAAACGTCCGACAAACAGGACGCCGTTGCGGGGAGCTTCCCTATCGAAGCCTGGGTCCGCGAGCCCGTTGGGTTTGATCCGCACTCGATGGCCTGGAAGACCGGCTGCGAGGAAGCGCGTTCGCGCAAACGGTGTGAGAGCGATGAAACGATCGACGTCGTGCGTCCACGTCCCGGAGCGTCGATGCACGTCGATCATTCGCGCTACCGCGAGCGAACCCAAACGAGACCCTCGGTAGCAAGCGTGCCTTACTGCCTGATACGGAGAGCCATCGATGCAATCTTCGCACGGGCGCCCCTCGCGCATGAGAATACCGTTCGCACAGGTCACGCGAAAATTGTGAAGCGTCTGAACTGTTGCTACGCCTTCCGCCCGTATCGCTTGGTGCACGCCAGGGGATATCTGCGGAAAAACATTATGGGCGTGTACGACATCCGGCCTGAACGCTCGGACCGCGTCGACCACCGTGGCGATCCCACGCTGGGCGTAGGGCGCCTCATAGGCGGTTCGGAGACGGTCCCACCCTGTTCGGATGCCAGCGTTGTCGAAGAACAAAGTCTCTACGCGTTGACCCGAGCGCCGGAGGCTATCGACTTCCTGCGCCACCACTGAATCTTCACCGCCGCGAACCTGATAGCGATTGTGAATCACAAGGATCCGCAACTTGGGTAATCCCGTGTCGGTGCCAGGCTCGGCGATAGGATCGAAAGGTCCTTCGTCGGACTGGTCGAAATCGACTGCTGCCTTTGTCATCACAAGACGCCATGCTTCCGACGGCGGCGCTCTAGCTACCGGATCTCGAGAAGGAATGAGGGTAATTCTCTAAAGAAACGTCACTGCTTTCGGCCTTTTGCCACGCAGTCGCGGTCATTTGAATTACACATGCGCAGAGCAGACGCCTAGGAGGCTCGCCCATGCTGACAAATCCCAGACAGATTCCCAGTGTCCGCGCTGAGCGTTTCAGCTTAAATTCATTTAAAATTCGATAAATCTATCGTGTATCTCGAAAGTTAGTGATTACAACTGGGCGCGAGGGCGTTTTCAATCTGATATCTATGTCGTTGTTCGACAAGGCTCGCCGGGCGTCATCGGGCTGAACGCAAGAGATGCCGTCTTGCGGGGATGGTCCATGCGCTCTGTGCATAGTTAGGAACATGGGCGAGAGCCTGTCGTTGAATGGCAGACAGATCGAACGGGAGGCGCTGATCGCTGCCCAATCGTGATCATGTTCAGCCAAATTCGAGGCATCGTCGCATCATGTGCTCGGGATCTGAGTTTGGTCGTGTGCTCTTTACGAAACTGAAGGACCATCCGAATGGCCGATTCCAAGTCCCAAGCCGGTAATCAGCGTCTCCATGAGACCCAGAACGGTACGAAGTCCAACGCGAAGAAGGTGTCGATCGATGTGCTGAACGCCCGTCTCTCAGATGGGATCGATCTAGCCCTTGATGTCAAACAGGCTCACTGGAACCTGAAAGGACCTCAGTTCATCGGCATTCACGAGATGCTCGATGGCTTCCGCACGGAACTCGATGACTACAATGACAAAGTGGCCGAGCGAATCACCCAACTCGGCGGGACGGCACGTGGCACCGCCACATCCGTGGCCTCAGGATCGCAGCTCGCGCCCTATCCCCTCGATGCCTATGCCGTCGCTGATCATCTTGCAGCGCTCATCGACCGCTATGGCGTTTATGCCAACGCAGTGCGCCAGAACATCGATGACACGGATGAGGCCGGTGATGCTGGCACGTCCGATCTCCTGACCGAAGTTTCGCGCGGGGTCGACAAGCAGCTTTGGTTCCTCGAGGCCCACGTGCAGGAACCGACTGGCAACATGCGCGACGGCGATCACGCTGGCCAGCGCTAAGGCAACGAGAGCGGCCTAGACGAAAACGGGGGAGCGCTGCTTGTAGCTTCCCCTTTTTACGTCGTGCTCCCGGCCGTCTAAGAGGCCGGGAATTCAGTCCCAATGTATTGAGAATGTAAGAGCAGATGCCTGCTCGCGGTATCACATACGACTTCGAAACGAATGAGGTATGTGGTGCCGCAAGAGGGATTCGAACCCCCGACCCCCTCATTACGAATGAGGTGCTCTACCAGCTGAGCTATTGCGGCTCGGTTCCGCGACGGGCGTTGAAGCCAAGCCGAACCGTGTGGTGGTGGGTCATATCGGGCGGCGCTGCGGATGGCAAGCTTTCTGAATCCTGCTGCCAGGGTGAAAGGGCGGGAAACGATGCATCTCTGACACGGTCACGGGCATTGTCCGATACGTCTGAGCCGATGCTTGACGTCTCATCAGCTGCCCCCGAAGGCTTCCAGCGACGCTTGAGGTTCTGATGTCCCTGATCGCCCGCCTTCGTGCCTACGCCGTCGATACACTCGGCCTCAAAGACTCTACGCACGCTGGCGGTGAGGCCGATGAGCGCCTCGCTGCGATCGCACTCCTTGTTCACGTCGCGCGCGCCGATGGCGTCCTGGCTCCGGAAGAGACGGAACGGCTTGCCCGCCTTGTCGAAGGTCGTTTCACCGAGACCCGGAGCGAAGCCGAGGTCTTGATCGCTCGTGCCGCCGATTTCGACGCCGAAACCCGGGATATGGCGCAACTGGTCGAGATGATCGGCCACGCCGTCGACAAGGAGCGGAGAGGGCGGCTGCTGGCGATGGCTTGGTCCGTTGCAGGTGCGGACGGCGTTGTTCACGAATTCGAAGAGGCGCTCGTGCACCGCCTGGGCGGTCTGCTCGGTTTCGACGAGGCTGCCATAGCCGATACGCGGCGCGCTGCCGCGGAAGGGCCACTTGCCCTGAATTGACTGGGTTGCTGCGATGATCCTCTGCCTGACCCTGATTCTTTTCGCGCAACTTTGCGGCGAGGCCCTGGCCCATGCCACCGGGTTACCGGTGCCGGGACCCCTGATCGGAATGGCGCTGCTCCTGTTGTTTTTGATCCTAAGAGATCGGGCACCACGATTGGGTCCACGCCTGTTAGCGCTCCCGCTGATCGATGGCCGCCTGGAGGGGACCGGGAAGGGGCTCCTGGCCAATCTCTCGCTGATGTTCGTGCCGGCGGGAGCCGGCATTGTCGGGCGCCTTGACGTCCTTGCCGCACAGGGCGTGGCCCTCGGTGCGATCGTACTAATCTCGACGGTGGCAACATTGGCAGCCACTGCGGTCACGTTCGTCGCTGTCTCGTACGCGTTGGCGAAACCGAAGGCGCACCCGTGACCCCGGATTTTGCTGTCTGGGTCTATCTCTCGCGTACGCCGCTGCTTTGGCTGACGGTGACGCTACTGGCCTACGTCGTGGCCGATCGGATCGCTCAGGCAACCAACCGTCATCCCTTGGCCAATCCCGTATTGATGGCCATAGCCCTCACGGCGACGGTTCTGGAGACGACCGGCACACCCTACGCCACGTATTTCGATGGCGCTCAGTTCGTGCATTTCCTGCTGGGGCCTGCGACGGTTGCCCTGGCGATTCCGCTCTATGAATATCGCGCCACCGTGCTGCGTTCGCTCGCTCCAATGGCGGCGGCCCTCATCGTCGGCTCCGTAGTGGCTCTGGGCTCGGCCCTGCTTCTTGGCCAAGCGTTCGGCATTCCTCGCGAGGTCATCATTTCGCTCGCGCCGAAGTCGGTGACCACTGGCGTGGCCATGGGGATCGCCCAGACTTTGGGGGGCGACCCGACCTTGGCGGCCGTGATCGTCATGCTGACCGGAATGACGGGCGGTATCCTGGTCACGCCGCTGATGAACGTTCTGCGCATTCGGGACATGCGCGCTCGCGGCTTCGCAGCGGGCCTTGCTGCGCATGGGGTTGGAACGGCACGTGCTTTTCAGGTCAACGAGGTTGCCGGCGCGTTCGCGGGGATCGCCCTTGGCTTGAATGCCTTCCTCACTGCGATCCTGGCACCGATTGCACTGACCTTTCTGCGCTGACCTCTACTGAGCGACGACAGTCGAGGAAACCTCCCGAGGAGTGAACCGGCCGTCGTCGACCGGTTGCATGTCGATGCGCCGGTCGTGGAGGGCATGAAGGGTCGAGCGATGCCCGATGGACACGATTGTTGTGCCAGGAAGTCGCTCCCGTAGCATGCGATAGATCGCAGCTTCATTGGGCTCATCAAGGGCGGCCGTGGCTTCATCGAGAAACAGCCAATCCGGTTTGGTCAGGACAGCCCGGGCGATGGCGAGGCGCTGCTGCTCACCACCGGACAGGCGCCGGTCCCAGCTATCCACTTCGTCGAGCCGGTCGGCAAATTGCGGAAGTTGTGCCGCGACCAGTGCGTCTCGGATTGCCGCATCCGTGAATTGATCCGTTGTGTTCGGGTAGACCACCGCTCCACGTAACGTACCGAGCGGGAGGTAGGGCCGCTGTGGTAGGACGAGGGCTGACTGGCCAGCCGGGACGTCGACCCGACCTCGACCGAAGGGCCAAACCCCAGCGATCGCGCGGAACAGCGTCGATTTGCCGGAGCCGGATGGGCCGGTGACCAGCGTCGCTTTCCCCCGTTGGAGCGTCAGCCGTTCCGCCGTAACGATCTCGCGGTTGTCCGGAAGGGCGAGCGTGAGGTTCCGGGCGACCACCTCACCGGTGGTTTCGTTGCCTTGCACGAGGCCATACCCCGCCGCTGAGAGGGCCTCCGCTTTCGTCATTGCCCGTTTGAACGAGCCAAGACGAATCGTATTCGCCCTGTAGGAAGCCAGCGTCAGATAGGAGGTGATGAAGAAGTTCAGCGATTCCTGCACGCTTCCAAAGGCGCTGGACGTCTGCTGCAAAGCGCCGAGGGTGATCTTCTTGGCGAAGAACGACGGCGCGGCGATGACCAGCGGGAAGATCGCGCTGGCTTGCCGATAGCTGAAGGTGAAGGCGATCAGCTTGATGCGTCGAAAGATGATGCCGACGTAGTTGTCGATGATTGCATGAAACAGGGTGGCGAGCCGCGTGCTCTCAGCCCGCTCGCCGCGCAGCAGCGCGATCTGCTCGGAGTAGATGCGGTTTCGAGCGAGCGAGAAACGGAAATCCGCCTCGACCTGCTCCTGGCGGAAGTTAAGCCCGATGAGGGGACGCCCGATCAGATGGGTGAGCCATGTTCCGACCAACGCATAAGCAATCACCAGCCACACCAGGAAGCCCGGGATCACCATGTCGGTGAAGGGCAGGACGAAATCGCGGCTCAGTGTCCAGAGCACGACGATAAATGAGACGAGCTGAGCCGCCTGGGACAACAGGCGAATTGATACGCCAGCTGTCTGCTGGATGAAGGCGTTCACGTCGGATTGGATACGCTGATCCGGATTGTCGGCATCTTCGTCGGTGAAGGGAATACGGTAGTGCGTACCGGCGCCGAGCCAGCGCTCGTAGAGGCTGTGGGTCAGCCAGGTGCGCCAGCGGATGTGCAACGAGGAATCGACGAACAGGTCGAACATGCCGATGGCGATGTTCAGGAGGGCCAGCGGGACGAAGATCCAGGCCAGCTGATACCAGAAAGCCTGCTGGTCGTATTCCTGGATGGAGTTGTAGAGGTCACGATAAAAAAAGTTGAACCGCAGCGTCAGCGCGACGTCCGCAAAATTGACGAAGATCGACAGCGCGACGAGCCGCTGGCCGATTTGACCCTCTGTGCGCCCGAACCAGCGGAACAGGCCGATCTCCTTGGTCGGCTTGTCTCGGTTTGCAAAATACGGGTCGGCGATCAGGGTGATGTCGCGGACCGGTTTCCAATGTGAGATGGCGAGGACCACGCCGGCGAAGACCACGGCGCCCGTGGCAGCGAAGGCTGGGGGCAGCAGTGCCGCCACGACGGCGGGCAGGATGCCCATGGCGGCCAGCGTTTTCGAACCCGCGAGCAGCACGTAGCCGATCCCGTAGACCGACACGAAAACCTTCAGGTAGTCGGAGAGTTTGCCGGACGCGATGAGGATCGCCGCCATGGCGAAGCCGCTGAGGCTGACATACAGCGGCGTGGACACGCCCGGCAGGATCAGAAGAGCGAGAGCGAAGAGCGCCGTGATCCCGGCTTGCAGGCCGAGGCCTGTCCTCAATGCGGGCACGTGCGCCTCCCCTTGTCATTGTTCTTATGGCTGGATGCCAAGACGGCACGGATTGCCGGTGGCATTGCCGTCCGGTCGTGGCGAGATCGTGGCGCTGCCCTGCGACCTCCGGCAGCTCGGCTTCTGCCCGCGTCGACGGAACCGCTACCAGTCCCAGTCACCGAAGTCGGGCTCGCGGCAACGATAGCCGATGGGACATTCCGGGTTATCGCGTGTCGGAACGAAGCGCAGTTCTGCAATCTCCGTCAGATTGCACTGACTGCGGTCCCGTACGAAGCGCTCGGCGGCTGCGTTGCCGGGGTTGATCCAGAGCGATCTTCTGTCCTTCACCAAGGCCATGGCATCGGCGCAGGTCAAACGCTGGGTCGAGGGGAGGGGATTCTGAGCACTGGCCGGCGTCACCAGGATGGCGCAGAGGGCGAGTGCGAGGCATCTCGTCACGATACGCGGCGCCGTTCCTCTGTTTCGATGCGGACAAGCATGGCAGTTTCCGTGTGACGCGGAAAGGGGTTGCCGTCCGCTTGCCGCAATCGCGCGCTCTATCCACCGAGATTGCGCCCCGCGGGCGCTCAACCCAGTGCGCGACCACCGGCTAACGGTTCGGTCCGCCGGAATGGACGAACGTCTGAGCCATGACGGGACTGTCGATCCTCAATCTCGATGCCGTGCGTGCCGCTCCCGTATCGCGGGAGCCCTACAGCTTCTTTCTCGGAAACGACGTTCTGAAGCCGGAAGCCGTCGATGAGATCCGCCAGGATTTTCCGGCGATCGCCAAGCCCGGCTATCTCACCGTCGACGAGGTCGCCTTGAAGGGCCGCTTCAAAGCGCTGATCGAAGAACTGGAAAGCGACGTTTTCTCGCGGATCATGGGTGAGAAGTTCGGCATCGATCTCGTCTCATGTCCGCGCCTCACCACCATCATGAAGCGCAGTCAGCTGAAATACGGCTCGATCCACACCGATGGCCCGTCCAAGGTGATGACGATGCTGATCTACATGAACGACGCCTGGGACGCTCCGGCGGCCGGGCGCCTGCGGGTACTTTATGACGGCAAGAACTATGAACCCTTCGCGGTCGAGGTCCCTCCCACCATGGGCACGATGTTCGCGTTCCTTCGCGCTGACAATTCCTGGCACGGCCACGAGCCTTTCGAGGGCGAGCGTCGCGTCGTGCAGGTGGCTTGGGTCAAGGATGCGAACGAACTCGAGCGCAAGAAAAAGCGTAATCGTACCGCCCAGTTCCTGAAGGGCATCTTCGGCCGGTAAGTGCACCGTCCCGAAGGGTTGGGTCCAAGTTCGAAGGGGGGGCCGACAGGTGGCAGGCGGTAGGCCACAATCTGGTTTCCTGTCGGTTTCTCCGCCGCGCCTGCCTTCTCCCCGACATTCCACCGCCATGTTTCCTCGGCGAGTTGCACCTTACGGATAAGCCGAAGGGGGCGACTCATGTTGAGGTTGTGTGACGCGGCCATCGTTCGCACTGCTCTCATTTGGGCAATCCTGACCTGTGGGCCGGTATTTGCAGCGCCCGTCGGGTCACCGTCGTCGGACCTTGCGCTTCTCGACGCGCTGACCTGGGGAGCGACGCCGACGAGTTTCTCCGCGCTGCTGGCGCAAGGGCGGGAAGCCTGGCTGTCGGCGCAACTGCGGCCGTCCCACGCGATGGTACTCCCCCCCGTGGCTCAGGCCCAAATCCATTCGATCCAGCCGCAGGGCGCTTTGATCGATCGCGTCGTCGCTTTCGACGCACAAGCCAAGGCCGCGAATGGGCTCGCCGATCTGAACGCCAAGAAGGCGGCTCAATCCGCCTATCAGGGCGCCTTGAACGACGCCTGCCGGCAATCACTGACCGCCACGATTCTGCGAGCGCTCTACGCGCCGGATCAGGTTCGGGAGCGGATGACCTGGTTCTGGTTCAACCGCTTCAACGTGCATCAGGGCAAGGCCAATCTGCGCGTCCTCGTCGGCGACTATCTCGACACCGCCATCCGCCCCCATGCCCTCGGGCGATTCCGCGATCTCCTGACTGCGACGCTCGAGCACCCGGCGATGCTGCGCTACCTCGATAACGTCGAGAATGCTGCTGGTCGGCTCAACGAGAACTACGCCCGCGAACTCATGGAACTTCACACCCTCGGCGTCGGAGGGGGGTACGCGCAGCACGACGTGGAGGAATTGGCTCGTATTCTCACGGGGGCCGGTATCGATTCGCGGCCCGAAAACCCCAGGGTGAAGCCAGAGCTTCAGGGCGATCTCGTCCGAAAGGGGCTCTTCCTGTTCAACCCGGCCCGGCACGATTACGGCAGCAAGGTTCTGCTTGGTCATACCATCCACAGTCGTGGCTATGCCGAGATCGAGGAGGCGCTCGACGTTCTGGCCCGGCATCCCGCGACCGCCCGCAACGTTTCCCGGGCAATGGCCCTCTATCTGATGGGGCGTTCGCCCTCGAATGCTCTCGTCGATCGGCTTGCCGCGGTCTTCACTCAAACGGACGGCGATACCGCGGCAGTCCTGGGCGCGCTCGTCCACACGCCCGAATTCATGGACGCGGCCGGCTCGGGGTTCAAGGATCCGGTCCGCTATGTTTTCTCGGCCCTGCGGCTGGCCTATGACGACCGGGTCATTTTGAATACGACCCCAGTCCAGAACTGGTTGAATCGCCTCGGAGAAGGCCTCTTCAATCGCTCGACACCCGACGGGTATCCGCTCGACGCTGCTGCCTGGAGCGGCCCCGGCCAGCTCACGACGCGCTTCGAGATCGCGCGCCAGATCGGCTCCGGCTCGGCGGGGCTGTTCAAGTCTGGCGCCCTTGATGCGGTCGAGGAACCTGCCTTTCCGCTCCTGCAGAATGGTCTCTATTTCGGGCCGCTGGTGGCGACCCTCACGCCGCGGACGAGGGACGCCTTGCGTCGGGCGGTCTCGCCCCAGGATTGGAACACGTTGTTCCTGTCCTCCCCCGAGTTCATGCATTGAGGAGGCGGATCAATGAACAGACGCGATCTCATCCGCGCTGCCGCCGCCTTCGGTGCCAGCACCGTCGCGGGCCGGGTGTGGGCGGCGCCCAAAGCCGATGCCCGCCTTCTCGTCGTCTTCCTACGGGGGGCTTACGACGCCGCCAATGTGGTGATCCCGACCGGCAGCGACTTTTACTATCGAGCCCGGCCAAATCTGGCGGTGGCTCGACCCGATCCGGCGAACCCGGCGGCAGCCCTCCCGCTCGATGCCGACTGGAGCCTTCATCCGGCGCTGCGCGAGACGATCCTGCCGCTCTACGCGAAAGGAGAGGCGGCCTTCGTGCCGTTCGCCGGTACGAACGACGTCACGCGCAGCCACTTCGAGACGCAGGACACGATCGAACTCGGACAGACGGTCGGTGATTCGCGAAATTACCAATCCGGGTTCATGGCGCGCCTCGCCGTGGAATTGACGCGGGTGCGCCCGATCGCCTTCACCGAGCAATCACCCCTGATCTTCCGGGGACCCGATCCCGTGCCCAACATCGCGATCCACGGGATCGGCAAGCCGGGGATCGACGAGAGGCAGGCCGCTCTGATCCGGGCTATGTACGCGGGCGGCCCCCTGGCAAGCGCGGTGAACGAGGGCTTTCGGGTCCGCGACGAGGTCTATCGGACGATCTCCGATCACCAAGCACAGGCGGATCGCGGCGCGGTTTCGCCCAAGGGGTTCGAATTGGCCGCCCGTCGCATCGGCCGCCTGATGCGGGACCAGTTCAACCTCGGCTTCGTCGATGTCGGTGGGTGGGATACGCATGTGAACCAGGGCGGTGCAACCGGCTATCTCGCCGACCGCATCGGAGAGCTTGGCCGTGGCCTTTCCGGCTTCGTCCAGGAGATCGGCGCCGGCTGGACCGATACTGTCGTGGTCGTGGTTTCCGAGTTCGGTCGGACCTTCCGCGAGAACGGTAATCGCGGCACCGATCATGGTCACGGTAGCGTCTACTGGGTGCTCGGGGGCGGGGTACGGGGCGGCCGGATCGCCGGTCCGCAGGTTCGGGCCGACGAAGCTCATCTGTTCCAGAACAGGGACTATCCGGTGCTCACCGATTATCGGGCGATGCTGAGTGGTCTGTTGCAGCGCATCTACGGACTCGATGCAGCCAGTCTCGGTCGCATCTTCCCGGACGTCTCCCCAAGCGATCTCGGGCTGGTCTGAGCCCGTAGACCTCCGCGCGCTGCGTCGTCGGTGCGCGCGTTTTCGTCCGGTCACAACATGAAAAAAGGGGCCGCCTTTCGGCGACCCCCTTGTTTACGGTGCTCAGATGTCTTGGACGTATCAGAAGTCCATGCCACCCATGCCGCCGCCCATGCCGCCGCCGCCGCCCATGGGGGCGCCGCTGTCCTTCTTCGGAGCATCGGCGATCATGGCCTCGGTGGTGACGAGGAGGCCGGCGATCGAGGACGCATCCTGAAGGGCGGTGCGCACGACCTTGGCCGGGTCGACGATACCGGCCTGGATCATGTCAACGTACTCTTCGGTCTGGGCGTTGAAGCCGAAGGTGATCGAAGAGGTGTTGTCAGTGATCTTGCCGACCACGATCGAGCCCTCGACGCCGGAATTGGCGGCGATCTGGCGGATCGGCGCCTCAAGGGCCTTCAGCACGATCTTGATGCCGGCCTGGACGTCCGGGTTGTCGCTGGTGAGGGCGCGGACGGCCTCGCGGGCACGGAGGAGGGCGGTGCCGCCGCCGGGGACGATACCCTCTTCCACCGCAGCGCGGGTGGCATTGAGCGCGTCGTCGACGCGGTCCTTCTTCTCCTTGACCTCAACCTCAGTCGCGCCGCCGACGCGGATGACCGCGACGCCGCCTGCGAGCTTGGCCAGGCGCTCCTGGAGCTTCTCACGGTCGTAGTCCGAGGTGGTCTCCTCGATCTGCGCCTTGATCTGGCCGACGCGGGCTTCGATGTCCGCCTTTTCGCCGAGACCGTCGATGATCGTGGTGGTCTCCTTCTCGATGCGGATGCGCTTGGCGCGGCCGAGCATCGGGAGGGTGACGTTCTCGAGCTTGATGCCGAGGTCCTCGGCGATCATCTGACCCTGGGTCAGGATCGCGATGTCCTCGAGCATGGCCTTGCGGCGATCGCCGAAGCCGGGAGCCTTGACGGCCGCGACCTTAAGGCCACCGCGCAGCTTGTTCACGACGAGCGTGGCGAGCGCCTCACCCTCGATGTCCTCGGCGATGATGACGAGCGGCTTGCCGGTCTGCACCACGGCCTCGAGAACCGGCAGCATCGCCTGGAGCGACGAGAGCTTCTTCTCGTGGATGAGGATGTAGGGGTCCTCGAGCTCGGCGACCATCTTCTCCGCATTCGTGATGAAGTACGGGGAAAGGTAACCGCGATCGAACTGCATGCCCTCAACGACGTCGAGCTCGGTCTCGGCGGTCTTGGCTTCCTCGACGGTGATGACACCCTCGTTGCCGACCTTCTGCATGGCGTGGGCGATCATCTCGCCGATTTCCTTGTCGCCATTGGCCGAGATGGTGCCGACCTGGGCGACTTCCTCGGACGAGGCGACCTTCTTGGCGCGGCTCGTGATGTCCTTCACGGCAGCGGTGGTGGCGAGGTCGATGCCGCGCTTCAGGTCCATCGGGTTCATGCCGGCGGCGACGTACTTGGCGCCTTCGCGGACGATGGCCTGGGCCAGGACGGTGGCGGTGGTAGTGCCGTCGCCAGCGATGTCGTTGGTCTTCGAGGCCACTTCGCGCACCATCTGGGCGCCCATGTTCTCGAACTTGTCGGAGAGCTCGATCTCCTTGGCGACGGTGACGCCGTCCTTGGTGATGCGCGGAGCGCCGAAGGACTTCTCGATGACGACGTTGCGGCCCTTGGGACCGAGCGTCACCTTGACGGCGTCAGCGAGGATGTCGACGCCGCGGAGCATCTTCTCGCGGGCATCGGAGCCGAAACGGACTTCTTTTGCTGCCATGTTCAAATCCTTAAGTTGTTGAGAGCCCTGAGGCGCTCGAAACGAGAGCGCGCTCGAAGGACTCAGCTAGGATCGAGGGAAGAAGGCGGGCCGCGCTTTAGGCGACGACGCCCATGATGTCGGATTCCTTCATGATCAGGAGGTCCTGACCATCGATCTTGACTTCGGTGCCGGACCACTTGCCGAACAGGACGCGGTCGCCGGCCTTGACGTCGAGCGCGTTGATGCGGCCCGCCTCGTCGCGGGCGCCGGGGCCGACGGCGACGATCTCGCCCTCTTGCGGCTTCTCCTTGGCGGTATCGGGGATGATGATGCCCCCCTTGGTCTTCTCTTCGCCTTCGATGCGGCGGACGACGACACGGTCGTGCAGCGGACGGAACTTCATGAGCTGCCCTCTTGCTTCAAATTCGTGGACGGCGTTGATGCGGCGCGGCAGCGCGCTCAACCCAGGCCGTTAGCACTCTCTCTAGGTGAGTGCTAACGATGGCGCCGAGTTAGGCGCGTGGCTCCGTCGAGTCAAGACTGTCGCAGGGTCCGACGACGTTCCGACGACAGGATCCTTCCTTCATTTCACACCCCGACGGAAAGTCCTTCGCGGATGATCGAGCTTCATGGACCGCAGGGTGCGGTCGAGCCTGCGGCGCCAGATAGCGCCTATCCCTCCCATGCCGTCTGGATCGACCTCAAGGATCCGAGCAGTGCCGAGGCAGAGCGGGTCCAACTTGCCACCGGCATCAGCGTACCGTCGCGCAAAGCGCTGAGCGAGGTCGAGAATTCGAGCCGTCTGCGCCGGATGAAGAGCGGTTTCACGCTCTCCACGCCGATGATCACCTTCGACAAACTGGATTCTCAGCTCAAACCCCTCGGCTTCGTCCTGACGAAGGATCGCCTGCTCACCGTCCGCTTCCACGATCTGCGGGCCTTCGCGGAGGTCAAGAGGCGGATCGATGCCGGAGACGGACCGGGCACCACCAGCACGGAGATCTTCCTTCTGCTGGTGGAGGAACTGGTCGACAGTCTCGCAGACGCCCTCGAGGACATGGGCGCGGACCTCGACGCCCTCTCGACGCGGATCTTCGATTTCGATGTCCGCAGCAGCGCCGCCACCGGGGACATCAGGGTCCCGCACCAGAACCCCCGCCGGCGCGACCTGGCCCTTCGCCGTATCCTGCGCGGCATCGGTCGACGCGGAAAGGCGCTCGGGAAGATCCGCTCCAGTCTCCTCGGACTGGAGCGGATCGTGCCGTTCGTCGCAAACGAATGCGAGCATATCCTCGGGGAGGAGCAGGTGCCGAGATTCGAGGCGATGCGCCGGGACATCGCCTCCCTCGACGAGTTCGAAATTCGCCTGTCGGAGAACGTGCAGTTCCTCCTCGACGCCACGCTGGGCCTCATCAGCATCGAGCAGAACAACACCTTCCGGGTTCTCACCGTGGCTTCCGTGGTGGGTATCCCGCCGACGCTGATCGCCTCGATGTACGGCATGAACTTCAAGCACATGCCGGAACTCGACTGGCTCTACGGCTATCCTTACGGCCTGACCCTGATCGCGCTCAGCGCCATCATTCCGGTCGTTTTCTTTCGGATTCGGGGCTGGATCTGAGGGCGTGACGAATTGTTCGGTCGCGCGTGCGAAACCAACCCGGTTGCATCGCTGCCCGTCCAAGCAGCCTTCGAGGATGAAGTGTCCGCGCCATGGCCGTGATCGCTGCCTTCGTCCTCAATGCAGGTCTGAACTTCGTCCTCGGGCTCCTGATCGCCAAGCTGCTCGGGCCCGCCGATTTCGGCCTGTTCGCTTTGGCGACCGCCGGTGCGATCGTCGCAAACACCATCCTGTTCGAATGGCTTCGCCTGTCGGCGACGCGCTTCTATTCCGTTCGGGTGCGCGTCGATGAGCCTTGGATCCGCCACGGGCTCGACCATGCCTACGCGTTTCTGGCGCTGGCCCTGTTCGCTGCGGCTTTGCTCTGTGCCGTGTTCGGCGTCTCGCTTCAGCCGGGTGCGGACAGCCATTTCGCGATCACGGCCGGTGCTGCGGTGGCCGCGCTGGGCATCGGGGTTTTCGACTATCATGCCGCGCTCGTCCGCGCGCGCTTTGACGGTGCGCTCTACTTCAACCTCGTCGCGGTCAAGAATGCCCTCGCCTTCGTTCTGATGGCGGGGGCCGCCTGGTACTTTCCGCAACCGGTCTGGGTTCTGGTGGCGGCCGGTATCAGCCAGGCCGTTGCTGTCCTGCTTCTCTACGGTCCGATGCGCGACCCGGTCGTGCCGCGCCTGCAGGCCCGCGTCCGGGAGACTTGGCGGCTCTTCGTCGCCTATGGTCTGCCGCTGATTGCCGCGAATGCGATCTATCAGCTCCTTCCATTTCTCAATCGGGGTAGCATCGCGGCCCATGCGGGTCTTGCCGAAGCCGGCTACTTTGCATTGGCTGCCGATGTCACCACCCGGAGTATCGGTACCCTCGGCACTGCCCTCGACCTACTGTTGTTTCAACTAGCCGTCCGGGTGGAGGAGCAGGAGGGCCGTGCCGCGGCCGAGCGCCAGGTCGGACTGAACGTCGGCGTTGTCGTCACCTTGCTTCTGCCCTGCGCCGTCGGGTTCTGGGCCGTGCTTCCCGCTCTGGAGACACTGGTGGTGCCAGAAGCTTACCGTGGTCCCTTTTCCGCCTATGCCGGCGTGATGGTGCCAGGCTTCTTCTGTCTGGCGATGATGAATTTCGCGCTTAATCCGATCTTCCAGATCCGCAGACGGACTCGCCCGGTCATCGCGGCTGCCTGCGTTGGATTGGGTCTCAACGCTGCCGGGTTATGGTTCCTCCCACCCCTGCTGGGTCCCGAGGGCGTCGCGGTCGCGCAGACCCTGGGACTGGCTGCCGCGACGCTGTTGCTGGGAATCCGCGCACTGACCGGCCCGGATCGGCTGCGCCTGCCCTGGTGGGAGGTCCTGGCGGCCGGTGTCGCCTCCATGGCCATGGCGCTCTGCCTCCTGCCGTTGCGCCACATCGAGCCGACCCGTGCCCTCGCGCTCGGCGTACCGCTCGGCATCGCGGTCTACGGCGCCCTGGTCTGGTTCTTCGACATTGCCGGGTTGAGGGGCCACGCGATGGCACGCCTTTCCCGCAGCCTTCCCGGATCGCCCCGCCCCACCGAGCCGGCCTCGGTGGAATAGGACGGGCTCGGCGGAATAGACGGACTCGACTGGCTGTCATCGCCGTGATCCTCCTTTAAGGTGGTCGATGGCAGACAGGATCGAGGGCGCCGTAGAACGCTCCGAATCGGGCAGGAATCGATGCGTTCATATGAGCCTCACGATGAGGGCGCGGCGGCCGAGGTTGTTCGGGCCGCGGCCAGCGGTCCCGAGCGGCTTCGCCTCGTGGGTGGCGCGACCAAGAGCGCCATCGGGCGCCCGGCCCAGGACGAGGTGACGCTGTCCAGCGTCCGGCTCTCCGGCATCACCCTCTACGAACCCGCCGAAATGGTCGTCTCGGCTCGAGCTGGAACGCCGCTGGCGGAGGTTCAGGCCCTGCTCACGGAGCGTGGCCAGATGCTGCCCTTCGAGCCGATGGACCATCGTACCCTGATGGGGACGACCGGCGAGCCCAGTTTCGGAGCCGTGGCGGCCACCAACAATTCCGGCCCACGGCGGATCAATGCCGGCGCGGCGCGCGACAGCCTGATCGGCGTGCGCTTTGTCAATGGGCGCGGCGAGGCGATCAAGTCCGGCGGCCGGGTGATGAAGAACGTGACCGGACTCGATCTCGTGAAGCTGATGGCGGGCTCTTGGGGAACACTGGGACTGCTGACCGAGGTGACCTTCAAGGTGCTGCCGCGGCAGGAGCGGGTGGCGACCCTGGCCTTCCCGGACCTCGACGACGTCCGTGCCATCGGGGCGCTGTCCGCTGCCCTCGGCTCCCCGTTCGAGTTGACAGGGGCCGCCCATCTGCCTGCCGGAATCGCGGGTGGAACCGCGCGGACGCTGATGCGGCTCGAGGGTTTTTCGGAATCGATCGACTATCGGCTCGGCGAATTGCGCAGGCTGCTCAAGCGCTTCGGCGAGCCGGAGGTCGTCGAGGGCGATCCAGGCGCCGAGCTATGGACCGGGATTCGCGATGTCGTGGCGCTGGCCGAGCCGCGCGAGGCTGCGATCTGGCGCATCGCGACCGCCCCGACCCATGCGCCCGCCGTGACGGCGGCGATCGCGTCGCGCCGCGAGGCCCGCTGGTTTTACGACTGGGGCGGCGGCCTGATCTGGCTTGCGACGGACGCGGCGGGAGATGCCGGAGCGGAGATCGTCCGCGCGGCCGTTCGAGCGGAGGGCGGACACGCCACCCTCGTGCGGGCGCCGGAAGCTGTCCGGGCGGCGGTCGCCGTATTCGAGCCGCTGTCGGAGGCTCTGATGCGGATCACCGCCGGTATCAAGGCGGCGCATGATCCCCAGGGGTTGTTCAATCCGGGTCGGATGTATGCCGGCCTTTGAGGCTGCGCTGCTGAGAGCGATTCCAAGGCTCGGAATCCGGCGCGATTGTCTTTAAACTGACGCCGGAAGAACGACGATGCCGACACGGGGCGGGCTGCGAAGCCGCCCTGATCGACGGCGCGAGGGTGGATCCGAGGACACGCCGTGCAGACCAATTTCAGCCTGACGCAGCTCGCCGATCCGGCCATGGCGGCGTCCGAGAAGATCCTGCGGACCTGCGTCCATTGCGGGTTCTGCACCGCGACTTGCCCGACTTACCTCCTGCTCGGTGATGAACTCGACTCTCCGCGGGGGCGGATCTACCTGATCAAGGATATGCTGGAAGGTGGAAAGCCGGCCGTGCCGGAGGTCGTCAAGCACGTCGACCGGTGTTTGTCCTGTCTGTCCTGCATGACGACATGCCCGTCAGGTGTGCACTACATGCACCTCGTCGATCATGCCCGGGCGCATATCGAGGAAACCTATCGTCGTCCGTTGAGCGACCGGCTGCTGCGGGCCGTCCTGGCCTTTGTCCTGCCCTACCCGAATCGCTTCCGGCTGGCGCTCCTTGGGGCGAAGATCGGTGCGCCGTTCCGGCCCCTGGTGGCGCGCCTGCCGCGTGTCGGCAACCGCCTCGCGGCGATGCTGGACCTCGCCCCGGCGCAACTGCCGAACCGCAACCCCAACGACCGTCCGGGCACCTTTCCGGCCGATACGCGAGCCCTCGAGGCCAGCGATGCGTTGCACGGGTATGCCACGCCGTCGCGTCGAGGTCGCGTCGCGTTGCTGCGGGGATGCGCCCAGAGCGTGCTGCGCCCCGATTTCAACGAGGCGGCGATCCGCCTTCTGACCCGGCACGGGGTCGAGGTGGTCCAGGCCGCGGGGGAGGGCTGCTGCGGTGCCCTGACCCACCACATGGGCAAGGCCGACGCGTCGCACGCCCAGGCCAAGCGCACCATCGACGCCTGGATCGCCGAAATGGACGGCGCCGGCCTCGACGCGATCCTGGTCACCGCCTCCGGCTGCGGCACGACGATCAAGGATTACGGCTTCATGTTCCGCGACGACCCGACCTATGCCGAAAAGGCGAAGCGGGTTTCGGCGATTGCCAAGGACGTCACGGAGTACGTGGCCGCCATCGGCCTGATGCCCCCGATCGTGGAGACCGACCTCGTGGTCGCCTACCACTCGGCCTGCTCGATGCAGCACGGCCAGGGCATCCGCACCGAGCCCAAGAACCTGCTGAAGACGGCGGGCTTCACCGTGAAGGACGTGCCCGAGGGCCATATCTGCTGCGGCTCGGCCGGAACCTACAACATCCTTCAGCCCGAGATCGCGAACCGCCTGCGCGACCGCAAGGTCGCCAACATCGAGCGCATGCGCCCCGACGTCATCGCCACCGGCAACATCGGCTGCGCCACCCAGATCGGGAAGGGCACGGCGATCCCGATCGTCCACACGGCGGAACTGCTCGACTGGGCCACCGGCGGCCCGAAGCCGGCGGCCTTGGAGGGGATCCGCGAACGGGCGCTGCTGGCGGCAGAATAGGCAGGTCGCTGCGGGAGCAGATCGCAAGATCGGCGGGCGATGCGCTTACGGCACGCGGCGTCCGACCTCGGCCAGCACGAACACCCGAATCGCCGATGACAGGTTCTGGCCGTCGCGGCCGGCGTCGATGGTGCCGATCAGGGCCTGGACCGACTGGTCGCGCGCGGCCGCGATCCTGCGCAGCGCCTCCCAGAACGGGTCCTCCAGGGATACGCTGGTGCGATGGCCGGCGATCATCACGGAGCGCTTGGTGACCCCGGTGGTCATCGCCAGCAAACCCTCCCTGATGGTGTGACGGGCTTCCTGAAATGGCCCCTTGTCCCTGAGGGCCAGTCATGCTCCTCGGCTGATTTCGGGCTTACCCAACATCCGTCAAGCGTGTGGAGCAAGGGACGGCAGAGCCATCGCAGACGGCACCGCGCCGTCATTCCGGGGCGCCGTAGGCGAGCCCGGAATCCAGAGCCGCCGACGGTGTAACGTTCTGCACCACCTGTGTTTCTGGATCCCGGGCTCCGCTGCGCGGCCCCGGGATGACGGGGTGCTCCACGAGGTTCTTCGGCGTGCAGAGGGGCCGATGGGATTGGCCCGCCGTGGGGTGCGCGGCGCGCACTTGTCTCGAAGCGGAATCCCGAAGCTTTGCGGAATACGAGAACCATTCTCCTCGCATCACCCCTCCGAATCCGGCCCCACCAGCTTGTGCCCCTCGTGGCGCGAGACCTCGATGGCCTTCTTGGCCTCGGCCAGGGTCTTGGCCTTCTTCGGGCGACCGAAGGCGATGCGGTTGTCCGCCGCCTTCGCCTCCCGTTCCTCCCGTGCCCGGTCCTTGCGGGCCTGGCGCAGGTTGATGATCTCCGCCATGCCGGTGGTCTCCCTCACTCGGCGCTGGGCGCCAGCATCGTCTCGGGGCGCACCACGCGCTCGAACGCCTCCGCCGTGACGTAGCCGAGGCGCAGGGCCTCCTCCTTCAGGGTGGTGCCGTTCTTGTGCGCGGTCTTGGCGATCTCGGCGGCCTTGTCATAGCCGATCGAGGGCGCGAGCGCCGTGACCAGCATCAGCGAGCGGCTCATCAGGTCGGCGATCTTGTCCTCGTTGGCCTTGATGCCGACGACGCAATTGTCGGTGAAGCTCACCGCCGCGTCGGCGAGGATGCGGATCGACTGCAGCACCGCGTTGGCGATGACGGGCTTGAACACGTTCAGCTCGAAATTGCCCTGGCTGCCGGCGAAGCTCACGGTGGTGCCGTTGCCGATCACCTGGGCGCAGACCATCGTCAGGGCCTCGCACTGGGTCGGGTTGACCTTGCCGGGCATGATCGACGAACCCGGCTCGTTCTCCGGCAGCGACAGCTCGCCGAGGCCCGAGCGCGGGCCGGAGCCGAGGAAGCGGATGTCCTGTGCGATCTTGAACAGGCCCGAGGCCAGGGCCGTCAGCGCCCCTTGGGTGAACACCAGGGCGTCGTGGGTCGCCAGGGCCTCGAACTTGTTGGCGGCCGAGGTGAAGGGCAGGCCGGTCAGCTCGGCGACCTTCGCGGCGAACTTCTCGGCGAAGTCGGGATGCGCGTTGAGGCCGGTGCCGACCGCCGTGCCGCCCTGGGCCAGAGCCAGCACGCCGGGCAGCGTCGCCTTCACGCGCTCGGTGCCCAGAGCCACCTGCGCGACGTAGCCGGAAAATTCCTGGCCGAGGGAGATCGGGGTCGCGTCCTGCAGGTGGGTGCGGCCAATCTTGACGATGGAGGCGAACGCCTCCGACTTCGCCTGAAGGGCGTCGTGCAGGTGCTGCAGGGCCGGCAGCAGCCGGTCGTTGATCTCGCGCGAGACCGCGATGTGCATGGCGGTCGGGAACACGTCGTTGGACGACTGGCCGCGATTGACGTGGTCGTTGGGATGGACCGGCGACTTGCCGCCGCGCTTGCCGCCGAGCAGCTCGTTGGCAAGGCTGGCGATGACCTCGTTGGCATTCATGTTCGACTGGGTGCCGGACCCCGTCTGCCAGACCGCCAGGGGAAATTCCTGGTCGTGCTCGCCGGAGACCACCTCGGCCGCCGAGGCCGCGACGGCCTGGGCCACCTTCGGGTCGAGGGCACCGAGGTCCTGGTTGACCAGGGCGGCGGCCTGCTTGACCATGCCGAGCGCGTGGACGAGGGGCGCCGGCATCTTCTCGGTGCCGATCTTGAAATTCTGGATCGAGCGCTGCGTCTGCGCACCCCAGTAGCGATGCGCCGGGACCTCGATCGGGCCGAAGGTGTCGGACTCGGTGCGGGTGGCGGGCGTCTCGGTGGGCGACATCGTGGCCTCTTCGTCTGGTCAATCCGGACCCTACTTAAACTGCACGCCAGCAAACCGCGATGCCGCATCGCGAGCGGGCCGTGTGCCCGGCGCCGAAATGTCATGGCTCCCCAGCCATACCCTGCCAGCCCTTCGCCGGGCCCGGAGTTGTCCTCGATGTCGCCTGCCGCCGCCCAGGTCTCCCCCCAAGCCCAGGTCTCTTCCCAAGCCCAGGTCTCCCCCCAAGCCCAGGTCTCCCCCCAAGCCCAGGTCTCTTCCCAAGCCCAGGTCTTTTCTGAAGCCCAGGTCTCTTCCCAAGCTCCGCTCTCTTCCAAAACCCCGGTCATCTCAGAAGCCCCGATCCGCTTCAGGCCGGCGGTGCCCAAGCCGTTGCGCCAGCAGCCGGGCCTGTTTGGATTCCTGAAGGCGGCGCGCGCCAACCCCCTCACCACCTGGCTCGACGTCCATTTCGAGAAACAGGTGGTGGCCGCCGACGGCGCTCTCGGGCGCGTCACGGTGGTCAGCGACCCGGCCCTGATCCGCTACCTCTACGTCGAGAACGCCGCCAATTATCGCAAGGACGACCTGCAGCGGCGCGTCCTCGCCCCCGGGCTCGGCAACGGATTGCTCACTGCCGAGGGCGACGAGTGGAAGCTCCAGCGCCGCACCCTGGCGCCGATCTTCTCCGCCCGGCACGTGCTCGGCTTCAACGCGCCGATGAACGCGGCCGGCGCCCGCATGGCCCGCCGACTGGCGCGCCGCGACGGCACCCGCATCGACGTGGCCCTGGAGATGACCCGCGTCACCCTCGACGTGCTGGAGCGGACGATCTTCACCCACGGCCTCGCCAGCGATCCCGATGCCCTCGGACGGGCGATCACCCGCTTCCTCGAATCGGTCGGGCCGATCGATCCCCTCGACGTGTTCGGGGTGCCGGGCTTCGTGCCGCGCATCGGTCGCCTGCGGGCACGCCCCGCGATCCGGTTCTTCGCCGAAGTGGTGGATGAACTGATCGACCGCCGCCGCGCCTGGATCGCCAAAGGGGCAGCGCCCGACGACCTGCTGACGCTGCTGCTCAAGGCGCAGGACCCAGAGACGGGCAGGGGACTGACCGACCTGGAGGTCAAGGCCAACATCGTCACCTTCATCGCCGCCGGTCACGAGACCACGGCGAACGCCCTGACCTGGGCGCTGTACTGCCTGTCGCAGGACCCTGCCGCCCAGGCCCGGGTCGAGGCGGAGGTCGATGCCGTCCCGGCGGACCAGGATTTCGATGCCGAGGCGCTGCCCTTTACCCGGGCGGTGATGGAGGAGACCATGCGGTTGTTTCCGCCGGTGCCGTTCCTGAGCCGCCAAGCCATCGCGGAGGATCGCATCGGCCGGATCAAGATCCCCAAGGGCTCCCTGGTGATGGTGGCGCCCTACGTGCTCCACCGCCACAAGACCTTGTGGCCGGAGCCGGAGGCGTTCATGCCCGAGCGCTTCCTGCCCGAAGCCCGCGCGGAGATCCCGCGCTTCGCCTACCTGCCGTTCGGGGCAGGTCCCCGCGTCTGCATCGGCCAGAGCTTCTCGGTGCAGGAAGCCGTGGTGGTGCTGGCCCACATCGCCCGTGCCGCCCGTTTTACGCTCGCCGACGACCACGCGCCGGTGACCCCGCTCCATCGCGTGACCCTGCGGCCGGAGCACGGGCTGCACATGACGGTGCACCCGCGGGGGTGAGGCCGGGACGACGGAGGTGGGACACGCGCAGATCTTCGCGCGCTGTCATTCCGGGGCGCCGACCGAGGAAGACCTCGGGCCACCCGTGTTTCTGGATCCCGGGTTCCGCTGCGCGGCCCCGGGATGACGGGGTGATCAGGCGGCCTCTCGCCTCTTCACCCCGGAGATCTTCACCCCCGAAATTTTCGTCCCGTCAGCTCTTCTTGCGGAAGGCGTCCAGGCTGACGACCTCGGCGCTGGTTTCCTGGCCGTCCTCGGACTTCTTGGCACCGTCCTCGGATTTCTTGGCGGCCGGCTTCGCGTCCGAATCGGCCTTGGCCGCCGCCGCGGCGGTGCCGGGGGCGGCCGGGATCAGCTTCGGCACGGTGCTGCCGATGGTGGCGAGGCCGGTGCTCTTCGGCTTCATCTCGGTGGGCTCCGAGGCGGCGCCGCGCGGTGCGCCCTTGCCATTGTCGGCCGCCGACTCGTCGTCGATCGCCTCTGCGGCCGTCTCCTCCGTGCCTTCGGTCAGGTCGAATTTCAGCCCGAACTGCACGGAGGGATCGAAGAAGCCCGTCAGGGCGTCGAAAGGCACGAGCAGCCGCTCGGGAACGCCCGAGAAGGACAGGCCCACCTCGAAGGTGTGCTCGTTGACGCCGAGGTCCCAGAACTGGTGCTGGAGCACGATGGTCATGTCCTGCGGGTATTTTTCGCGCAGGCGCTGCGACATCCGCACGCCCGGCGCCTCGGTGCGGAACGAGACGTAGAAGTGGTGCTCGCCCGCGAGGCCCTCGCGGGCCGCGTCGGTCAGCACCTTGCGCACCACGCCGCGCAGGGCGTCCTGCACCAGGAGATCGTAGCGGATCAGGTCGTCTGCCATCTGCGGTCGCTTATGCCCGGTCACTGCCCGCCGTCGCGCGCCGTGAGGGCGCCCCGGGTCGGATGAAAATCGATGGGGAGCGCCGGTGCCCGGCCCTCCCAGAACCTCGCCTGAACGGCTCGGGGCCGACAGGATCTCTCCCGGACGAAACAGGACATCTCGGTCCAGGACATCGCGGCCTGCGCCGTGATCTGCCGCGCGTCCGAGCTTCCGCCAAAACCTCCGGCCTGTCGAGCCTCGGGTCCTTGCGTCCAAAAGCCCGTGGTCCGGAGAGGCGCTGCCGGGTTACCCTCCGGTCGCACCATTCGCCCGACCGCGAAACCCGACCCGGCGATGCCGGATTTCCGTCCTCGCCGAGCCTCTCGGCCAACACTTTGATTATAGTGGGAGTGCCGCCGCTTTTGAAGCCCGATGATGGGGCGCCGCTGCCCGAAGCGCGGGCGGATGTCATCCGGGCAACGACCGAGCCTCCGGGGGCGCGTGCGTTCCCCGGCCGGACCGTTCTGGGCCGCGCGCGGGCCATCGTCGGTCTGGCCTTCGCGGCGTGCCTCGCGCTGGTGGCGGCGAGCGTCCTCGCCCTGGTGATCGTGCGGGTCGGCGGCGACTGGCTCGACGGCGTGGCGCCCTTCGGCGGGGAGCGGCCGCGCCTGCATCCGCGACAGGTCGCCATGCGGGAGCTGGCCCTCGACGTGATCCGCCAGGTGATCCTGGCCGTCCTCGTCGTCGGGGCGGTGCGCTGGCGCCACGGCGCCGCCTGGCGGCGGACCCTGGCGCTTGCGCCACCGGGACCGCCGCCCTGGGGCGCGCCCGGCCTGTCGCCCGGGCGCTTCGCCCTGATCCTGCTGGCCTGGCCGCTGATCCACATCACCTGGGTGACCGGCAGCGCGGAGCTGTTCCGGATGCCGATCGGCCGGCACACGTCGCTGTCCCCGAGCCTGACCGCCGGGGCGGCGGCCCTGTGGTTCACCTACGTGCTGGTGCTGGCGCCGCTGGCCGAGGAGTTGCTGATGCGCGGCGCTTTGTTCGCCCGCGCGCGCGAACACTTCGCCCCGCCAGGCGCCATCCTGGTGACGGCGCTGCTGTTCGCCGGCGCCCATCTCACGCCCGCCGGCTTCGCCCGGCCGGTCTCCCTGATCCCGCTCGCCCTGATGCTCGGCTGGGTGCGCTGGCGCAGCGGCCGGCTGTGGCCCGGCATCGTGCTCCACGCCTGGAGCAACTTCGCGATGATCCTGTACGTCCTCGGGCCGGCGATCGGCTGAGCGGGCGCCGGCATGAAGGTGTTGACGCGCCGGCTGCCGATCTCGCCAGCTCCGGCGCGACGAGGTATTCCAAGCGCCCCGCCCCGGAGCCGCGATGCACGCCTATCACCAGCTTCTCGAACGCATCCTCCGGGAGGGGGTGCGCAAGGACGACCGGACCGGCACCGGCACGCTCTCGGTGTTCGGGCACCAGATGCGCTTCGACCTCGGGCAGGGCTTTCCCCTGGTCACGACGAAGCAGCTCCACCTGCGCTCGATCATCCACGAATTGCTGTGGTTCCTCACCGGCGATACCAACGTGCGGGCGCTCCAGGCCAACGGCGTCAGCATTTGGGATGAATGGGCCGACGCGAACGGCGACCTCGGCCCGGTCTACGGCCAGCAATGGCGGTCCTGGGTGAAACCCGACGGCGGCAGCGTCGACCAGATCGCCTGGGTGCTCGACGAGATCCGCCGCAACCCGGATTCGCGCCGCCTCATCGTCTCCGCCTGGAACCCGGCCGATCTCGACCGGATGGCCCTGGCGCCGTGCCACTGCCTGTTCCAGTTCTACGTGGCGGAGGGGCGGCTCTCGTGCCAGCTCTATCAGCGCTCGGCCGACGTGTTCCTGGGCGTGCCCTTCAACATCGCCAGCTACGCCCTCCTCACCGCGATGATCGCGCAGGTGTCCGGGTTGATCCCCGGCGATTTCATCCACACCCTCGGCGATGCGCACCTCTACGTGAACCACCTGGAGCAGGCCCGGCTGCAGCTCACGCGCGAGCGTCGCCCGCTGCCCCGGCTCGTGCTCAATCCCGCCGTGACCGCGCTGTCCGACTTCCGCTTCGAGGACATCGCCGTGGAGGGCTATGCGCCGCATCCCGCCATCCGCGCTCCGGTGGCGGTCTGATGGCCGCACCCCGCATCACCCTCATCGCGGCGGTCGCCCGCAACGGCATCATCGGCCGCGACAACGACCTGATCTGGCGCCTGCGCAGCGACCTGCGCCGGTTCAAGGCCCTGACCATGGGCAAGCCCCTGCTGATGGGGCGCAAGACCTTCGCGTCGATCGGTCGTCCATTGCCCGGGCGGCGCACCATCGTGCTGACCCGGGATACCGGCTTCGCGGCGCCGGACGTCGCCGTCGCCCTTGACTGGACCGGCGCGCTCGCGGCGGCCGAGGGCGCGGACGAGCTGATGGTGGCCGGCGGCGGCGAGATCTACGCGCTGGCGCTGCCGCATGCCGACCGCATCCACCTCACCGAGGTCGATCTGGCGCCGGAGGGCGATACGGTGTTCCCGACCTTCGATCGCGCGCGCTATCGCGAGACCCACCGCGAGGCCCATCCGCCGGGGGAGCATGACGCCTGCGGCTTCAGCTTCGTCGATCTGGAGCGAGCCGGGTGAGGGACGCGACGCAGGCCGGTCCCGTAAACCATTCCGGCGCGACCCATTGCGCATCGGGTTCCCATGCGGTTGTCTTTCGGCGGTCCGATGCCCAAGTGGCAATCTTGACAGGATTCGGTGCGCCCAGGCAGGTGCCAGGGTCGGGTCACGACGAGATCAATACTCTTGTCCACGCGGGGGAGATCCGGCCCGCCTCCTGAGGAGGCCGGGACGGAGAGCGCGGGTGGGCTTCGTGCGCGGCGCAGACGCTGCTGGAACAGGAGAGATCGGCGAGCATGCCTTGGAGCAATCCTGTCTCTTATACACACTG
>NZ_JAGHKN010000032.1:0-60564 GCF_023093475.1 Methylobacterium sp. 37f | reverse complement strand
GGCCGAGCGCACGGTCGATCGGCTCTGGACTGTCGTCGGCAATCTGCTCGACGCCTTCACCCCAACCGAGTGCGCAAACTACTTCGCTGCCGCCGGTTACGATCCGGAGTAGGTGGAAACCGCTCTAGCAGAGGCGAAAAATTGGTGTAAGACGACTAGTCTTTATCGGAAAACTAATTTTCTCGGTACCTGGTGAGTCCCGAAATGGCTGACCGATCGTCACTCTGCCGGAAGCCGCACGCACGAGGCATCGCAACTCCGAAAGCCACCGGGATTGATCCAGCGCGCCACGGGGCCTCCACTCTGGCTCTCTTCGTCCAGCATCAGAAATCGAGCGCTCGACCGTCCTGGATCTGTATCGCCCAGGGCACCTCAAACGTGAACTCTTCCAAGTTCACGCCCGGCCCGGCCCGGTCGATCACGATGAAGTCTTGAGGGGCACCGAACGGGGTCAGCACACCATGCCACGTGCCCATGGCGTAGCAGACGCCCTGGCCGGGCGCGGTGACGAAAGCACGTGGCCTGCCGGGGCGCCCGCCCGAGTCGGGGCAGACCACGACGAGAAACGGCGCGGCGTTCAGGGGCAGGAAGGCCTGCGCTCCGAGGGGATGGCGCTCGACGAGGCTGACCGCGAGGGGCAAATCGTAGGGTTCGGCTTCGACGTAGCCGATCACCACGTGTCCGTCCTCGCCCACCACCCCCACCTGGGCGAGATCGTGGAAGCGGCGGGCCTTTCCGGCGTTCATGGGGCGCGGTGCGACGGCGCCCTTGTCGATCACGGTGCCGAACGGGGCGAAGGCCTTCTGCGTCAACGGCTCGGCGACAATTCGGTGATCACTCATCGGGCCGTCCGGAATGGCGCCAGGGCGGCGTGGCGGTTGACGTCCTTGTAGAGCAGGTAGCGGAACGGGCCAGGGCCGCCAGCGTAGCAGGCCTGCGGGCAGTAGGCGCGCAGCCACATGAAATCGCCGGCCTCCACCTCGATCCAGTCGCGGTTAAGCCGGTAGACCGCTTTCCCCTCCAGCACGAACAGCCCGTGTTCCATCACGTGCGTCTCCTCGAACGGAATCGATGCGCCCGGGCGCATGGCGACGATGTTGACGTGCATGTCGTGGCGCACGTCGTCGGAGGCGACGAAGCGGGTCGTGGCCCAAGCCCCGTCGGTGCCAGGCATCGGTGCCGGCGGAACGGCGGATTCGTGGGTGACGAAGGCTGGCGGAACCTCAATGCCGGGCACCCGCACGTAAGCTTTTCGGATCCAATGGAAGCGGGTGGTCGCGGCCCCGGCGTTGCGCAGGCTCCAGGAAGTGCCGGGTGGCAGGTAGGCGTAGCTGCCGGGCACGAGGTCATGCGCCTGAGCGCCGACGATCAGGTGGGCCTGTCCCTCCACCACGAACAGCACGCCCTCGGCGTCCGGATCAGGCTCAGGCTGCGAACTGCCACCGCCGGGGGCGACCTCCATGAGGTATTGTGCGAAAGTCTCGGAGAAGCCCGAGAGCGGCCGCGATAGCATCCAGGCCTGGGTACCCTCCCAGAACGGCAGCACGGACGTGACGATGTCGCTCATCACCCCCCGAGGGATGACCGCGTAGGCTTCCGTGAACACCGCCCGGCCGGTCATCAGCGCAGTCTGAGGCGGGAGGCCGCCGCACGGCGGGTTGTAGGGCGATGCAGTCATCAGGGGTCTCCGGTGATCCGGTTGGAACGTCGGGAGTCGGCCTAGCAGCCGCGCTGCCGCTTTTGGCAGGTGTCGCGGCGTCGCCGTCAGGCCGAGTGCAGTTCCGCGACCGGCGCGTCGAGGATCACGGCCGTATCAGTCGGAGCTTGGCCATTGAGAACGCGCCGAGCCTGCGCATGGTCGATGTCGCCCTCCCACACGGCGATCACAACCGTCGCCACGCAGTTGCCGATCAGGTTGCCAAGGGCGCGTGCGATGCCGACGAACCAGTCGATCGACAGCACGAGCACCAATCCGATCACCGGAATTTCCGGCACCGCCGATAGGGTGGCGGCCAGCACGACGATGGCCGAGCCCGGAACGCCGTGTGCTCCCTTCGAGGTCAGAAGTGCAATGCCGAGGATCAGCATCAGATGACCGAAGGAGAGATCCGTGTTGGTGGCCTGGGCGATGAAGACCGTGGCCAGGGTCAGGTACAGCGAGAAGGCATCGAGATTGAACGAGTATCCGGTCGGGATCACGAGGCCGACGGTCGAATCCTTGATGCCGAGGCGCTCCAGTTTGCGCATGACCTGCGGCAAGACACAGTCCGAGGAGGCCGTGCCGGCGACGACCGTCAGTTCTTCGCGCAGGTAGGCGAGGAGCTTGAGGATGCTGAATCCGGCTACGCGCAGGATGCTGCCGAGCACCACGAAGACGAAGAATGCCACGCCCGCGTAGAACAGCACCACCAGCATTCCAAGCTGCTTGAGCGAGCCGACGCCGTACTTGCCCACGGTAAAGGCGACGGCACCGAGCACGCCGAGCGGCGCGAGCCTGACGATGAAGCCGATAATCTTGAACAGGACCTCGGTGATGCGCTCCAGACTGTCGGCCAAGGGCTTGCCCCGCTCGCCCAGGAGGGAGAGACCGGCCCCGAACAGAATCGCGATGATGAGAACCTGAAGGATATCGCCCTTGGCGAAGGCATCGACCAACGTGGTCGGGATCAGCTTCATCAGGAAGTCGACCGTCCCGGTGACCTGACCGACGCGATCGGTGTAGCCGGCGATCGCCTTCGCGTCCAAGGCCGTCACGTCGACGTTCATGCCCTGGCCCGGTGCGAACGCGTAGGCCAGAACGAGACCGAGCACGAGGGCGAGCGTCGTCACCGCCTCGAAGTAGATCAGGGATTTGAGCCCGACGCGTCCGACCTTCTTCAGATCGCCGGCCCCGACGATGCCCTGGACGACCACGCCGAAGACGAGCGGCGCGATGGCCATCTTGATCAGCTTGATGAACCCGTCGCCGAGGGGCTTAAGGGTCACTGCAAAGTTCGGCCAAGCTATGCCCAAGACGATGCCGAGGACGAGGGCGGCGACCACCTGCCCGAACAACGAACGGAAGAACCGCATCATCATACCCCAGTCCGTGGTCGAGTCGTTCCATGCCGGGCTCAGCCCGTTTTGTTCAAGCACGATCCACGCCGCAGGCGCTTTGGTCGGTCGACCTAAGCCTGCAGGGCTTCGAACGCTCGTCTTGCACGGTGGCACCATGTTACCAGCACATCTAGACGTCAAATATTCCGTATGTCTCGGTTAAGATTTATGAGATATCAATGTGACGATGGAACTTCGCCACCTCCGCTATTTCGTCGCCGTTGCTCGGCACTTGAGCTTCACCGCTGCCGCCGAGAGCCTCGGCATCGCCCAACCGCCGTTAAGCCAGCAGATCCGGGATCTCGAGGCCGAGGTTGGCACCGCGTTGTTCGAACGAACGACGCGGCGGGTGTCGTTGACGAGGGCGGGCGTCGATTTCCACGCACAGGCGCTCGACATTCTGGAAAGGTCCGGTGAGGCCGTGGAGCGAGCGCGGGCCATCGGTACCGGTATCGCCGGCATCGTCAATGTCGGTCTGACGGGATCGATGCTGGCCGGCCCGCTCGGACGCGCCATCCGCGACTTCGCGATGATCTATCCCGACGTGGATTTGCGTATTCACGAGATGTCGCCGGACCGACAGATCTCGATGCTGAAGGCTGGGCAGACCGACGTCAGTTTCCTGCGCAGTCCACCCCCAGACGTCGACCTCGTCAGCGAACGAGCCTGGTGCGAGACCGTTACCCTTGTCCTGCCGCGAGGCCACCGCCTGGCGCGGAGAGGGGCCATCGACCTTGCCGACCTGGATCGGGAGCCGTTCGTGTTCTTGCGGCTCTCGGACTCGCTGTTCGCCAAGCACCTCTGGCAATGCTGCGTCAACGCCGGGTTCGTCCCGAACATCACGCACCAAGTCGTCGAAGCTGCGTCGTTGACGAGCCTCGTTGCGGCTGGGCTCGGCATCGCCATCATCCCAGAGTTCGTCGCCCGACTGGCGCACGCGGACGTCGTATACAAGCCTGTCAGTGGACAACCGATCCGCGCCGACGTCTACGCCCTATGGTCAAGAGAGAAATCGGGACCATCGATCAGGAACTTTCTGGATGTTCTTCGATCAACAACGATCGCGAACATTAGAAATGACGTCTGAAAGCCTGCTGAAGGCCTGCCTCTGAGTTCGCATTGTGGACGGTGTTGGCTTTCCCGCCTCAGGCGACGTGAAACGGTGTGCGATCGGAACCGCATTCGACCGCTTGCGGGAAGGTTTCAAGTCGAGACGCATTTCGACGCCTCGCCAGTTCTCGAAGGGCGGTGATGGGTCGATGGCGCCACGGCCCGTCAGAACAATCATCTCGCCTGCACTCCGAAGTAAAATCTGCTGTTTAGCTGCGTCGATCTGTGTATATTTGACCAATGTTGTGTAATTATTTGAGATTAATGCTCGACATTTCATGGGCTGTCAAATTATAAAAATGGAAGCTTGACCATAAGACGGTTTGATCGTGTGGCGGGTTGCTTAATTGACGCATGTTAATGAATCGAATTGATTGACTCAATCCGATTTGGGCGATATCGGTAACTTCGTAGTTCAATGAAATTACAGTGTATCCGCTGAGGCTTTAGAAAAGTAGCGAGGTCTCGCCAATCTCGTTGCGCCGAGGAAAATATGTCCTACGTCGTGATACTCAACGAAACGTTCTCGTCATCCTCGGTCCTCACCAAAGGTGCCGCCTATGGAACGGTGGACCAGGGCGACATGATCTGGTTCCATCCCAACAACTCTGGAACGGCTTTCGCCAACGGTGACATGACGTCGGGTCATTGGCTGAACCGTCAGTTTGATCCGGTGAGCATTGCGGATGGCAACCTCGTCGTCACAACTCGGCCGGTGCCGAATGCGACGGGGGAGCGCGATGGGTTCACGACCATCGGAGGTATCGTCACCATTGATCCTGGCGCCCTCGATCCGAGCAAGGGCATGTCCTTTGGCTATGTGCAGATGGACAGCTTTGCTATTCCCAATGAACTCGGGCGCACGGGTTGGTATGGTGGAGCGCTGTTCGGCAAGAATCGCGCAGATTGGCATGAAGAGATTCAGCTGAGCGAGACTTCCAACAACCGTTTGGCGGTCGGAACGCACTGGGACATGCTTGGTCCGAATCCTTATAACGATGCCTTATTCACAAGTAACGCTGATATTGGCATGGCTACGCTCAACAACGTATGGGTGACCACACGTGCCACGTTCGGCGTTGAGGGGGGCGTTCTCTGGGAGGTCGGTCTGCAGGGCGAGCCGCTGCACGCGACCTACCGAAGCGAGATGCCCGAGCAGGGCCGTCCCAGCGACCTTGAGCTGGTCATTCAGACGCAGGTTCCGCGGGGTAATCAGTTCGAGACGCAGACCCAAACACAGAAGTACGACAATGTGATCTTCGCCGAAGCAGGTCTTGAGAATGGGCGTGTTGTCGATGTGGTCAGCACCCGACTGGATCTCAGCGACCACAGTTTCGCCGCGCTCCGTTACCTCGGCAATCACACCTGGGAGATCGATGACAATCTGTGGGTTGGTAAAGCGATTGCTAAGACGATCATCGATGTGAGGACAGATACGGGCTCGCACATCAGTGCCAGCGGCGTTGATGCAGATTTCTACCAGGCCGCGTACGGCGATCAGCTCGCCCAAACGGGCATGACAGCGGATCAGCACTACAATACGATCGGCTGGAAGGCTTTGCTCGATCCGAATGCGGTGTTCAACACCGCCTACTATCTCAGCACCAACCTTGATGTGGCGGCTCTCAATATCAACCCGCTTCAGCACTACCTTGAGGTTGGCGAAGCGGAGGGCCGCAAGCCAACCAGTCAATTGTTCGATCCGGACAACTATTATGCTGCTCATCCCAATGTGAAAGCAGCTGGTCAGAGTGCCATGATGCACTTCATGACGTCGGACAACATCCACGATCTGTCTTCGGATCTCAACTACGAGGGCGCCTATCCCGGAGGCAATCACCCGCCTTCCGCGATAGCCGACATCCTGTTCATGCAGGCAGGTACGCCCCTGATACTCTCGGCATCTGCGCTGCTGGCCAACGACACCGATGTGAACGGTGATACCCTGAGCCTGACCGGTGTCACCGCCGGTCTGAACGGCACGGTCCTGCTCAGCGGCGATCACGTCACCTTCATCCCGACGGCGGGCTTCTCTGGCGTGGCTACCTTCAGCTACACCCTTTCCGATGGAGCCCAGCACAGCGCGATCGGCAACGTGACCGTCAACGTCGCGCCCGCTCCTCCGCCACCCCCGCCGCCTCCGCCGACCCAAACCACGGCGCAGTATACGACGGGCGACGACGGCGCGAACGTCATCGACCACTCAGCCCGATCGGCACCTCAGCTGATCGCCGCCAAGGGCGGCAACGATATCGTCACCGGGGGGAGCGGTAACGATACGATCAACGGTGGCGAGGGCAATGATGTCCTCACCGGCGGGCTCGGTGCCGACCGCCTGACGGGTGGCGCGGGCGACGATCGCTTCGTATTCACCAAGGGAGATCTGGCCGGCACCACTGTCGCGACCGCCGTGCTCGACCGTGTGGACGATTTTGGCGGCGCCGGTGTGCCCGGCGGCGATGTTCTCGTCTTCCAGGGCTTCGATCCTGGCGCCGCCCTCATCCACATCAGTGCCAGCAACACGCTTCACAGCTACGAGGTCCGGGAAGGCGGAACGGCTGTCGGCCGCATCACCGTGGTACACGCCGGCCCCGCGCTCCTTTCGGACGACGTCTTCTTCGAAGGCGCCGCGCCGCCCACCCCGCCTCAGACTGCTCAGTACACCGCCGGGACGGTGGGTAACGATCTCCTGGACGTGTCGTCCCGCGGGACGCGGCCGCAGCTGGTCAACGGGCAGGACGGCAACGACATGCTGATCGGCGCGTCAGGGAACGACACCCTGAACGGCGCTGCGGGCGACGACCAGATCGTCGGAGGCAGTGGTAAGGATACCCTGACCGGTGGGACCGGCGGCGATACGTTCTTATTCAGGAGCGTCGAGGAAGCGGGGAACGGCACGAATACGACCACCGGGCGGGATGTGATTACGGATTTTCTCAGCACTCAGAGCGACCGGATCGATCTTTCAGCCATCGATGCGGTGGCGGGAGGGAGCGACGATGCATTCAGCCTCATCGGGACCGCAGCTTTCACCGCTGCAGGACAAATCCGGTACGTCGTGTCGGGCAGTACAACCATCATCGAAGGTAACGTCTCGGGAGCCGACGGCGCTGAGTTCCAGATCCAGCTTTCGAAGGCGATGCTGCTGACGGAAATCGATTTTCATCTTTGATGCCGGTGACCGGCCGCGACCCGCTTGGATCAGTCCCATAAAGTCCAGCCAAGAACGGCCCTGCATCAGCCACTTACCCCAGATGGATGGGAGCCTCCGGGCCTGAACTCAGCAGACTGTCCCAAATCATCTGGCGACGCACACCCTCCGCGCGGGCGACGGCGACGAGCAGATCATCCTGGCGGCAGATGGCGATGCCGGTTGTGTTGACGGGAAGAGGGTTCGGATACCTTGGACATACCCCTATCCATGGAGCCGGGGGAGGATGACGGAACACCTTCAGCCTATCCATTACCTCCCGCTACATCACCCAGCGCGTTCCACGATCCTTCAAAGCCGCCAAACTCAAGCTGAGAATCAGCCATCCCGCCCCAAGGAGATATTTCGAGGGGTTTGAAAAAGTCGCCGTCGCTCAGCGCTCACGGAGGGCCTCCCCGGCGATCTGCCGGATCGGCGAAAGGACGTAGTCGATGAGACGGCGTTGGCCCGTCTTGATCTCGGCCGTCACCGACTTGCCGGCCCTCAGAGGGATGGCCGTTCCATCGATATCGAGCGTGGTCCCGACGAGGCGGAGAGTGATCGGGAAGACGAGGTTCTGCATCCGGTCTGCCCCGACGCACGCGCGCTCACGCCTCGGGCGCGTCGAATCCTGTTCGAGGAGACTGGCATCGGGCTCGGGAATGGCATCCGACGCGACCCGCGTCACCGTCGCATCGATCGTACCGTAGCGGGTAAAGGGAAAGCTCTCGATTTCGAGCACAGCCGGCTGGCCGACCTTCACGAAGCCGATGTCTTTGTTGGGCAGGTAGCACTCGACCTCCAGACCGGCATCCTCCGGAACGATCCGCATCAATTCGTCGCCCGGGTTGACCACTTGGCCGATTGTGGTCAGCGACAAGGATTGCACGATTCCGTCGATGGGGCTGCGGATTGTCGTCTGATCCAGCTCGAGCGAAGTCCGCTCCAGACGCTGCTGATAGACGGATACCTGCCATTCGGCTTGGTTCAGCTTCTCCGAGTTTTCAGCGACGAAGGCTTTGATCGCGGCTTCGATGACGCTGTCGATGACCTGGAGGTTGGACTCGATCTCCGCGATCTGGCCGGTCTCCTGGGCCAGCGTGGCCGTCTGCATCGCTAGCGTTTCGCTCGCATCGATGACGCTCGCCCGCGTACCGGAATTCGTCGCCGCAAGTGACTGGCGCATGTCAACGCGCTCGCGGAGGATATTGACCAGGGCCTTCTGCGCCTCGATCGTCGCCATCAGGCGGTTCCGCTCGGCCTTTGTCTGATCCGCCTGGGATCGCTGCTTCTGAATGTTGGCGGCGAGCGCGGCGAGGTCCGCGGCCAAGTTCCGGGCCTTGGCCTCGCCGATCGCCGACGGAATGGAATCCGGAAAGGGAATTGCGGGCGGTTCTGGCCCGAGGCCCGCCTGGACATAGGAAAGGGCCGCTCTCCGCCGCAGAACCTCGGCCCGAAAATTCGCAAGTTCGGACAGGACTGCCTCGCGCTCGGTCATCGCCTCGCGAGGATCAAGCCTCATCAGCGGATCGCCGCGATGAACGAGGGCACCGTTGTCTGTTGATTTTCACTGAGAGTTGACCCGGCGTTTTCGTTGAGAAGTGACCCAGGTTCAGGGGCTGATGTTTGTCATCGGACGGGCTTGGTCAACTCACGGCGCGGCTCCTTTTCGGTTTTTCGGCTGCGGCACTGGCCCGGAAGCGGAGCTGTCGTTTCCAGTCTCCAGGATGTGGCAGTGGTGGGTGAGGCGGTCGAGTAGCGCGGTGGTAATTTTGGCATCGCCAAAGATCTCGTCCCACTCGCTGAAGCTGAGGTTAATGGTGATCACGACGCTTGTGCGCTCGTAGAGCTTGGACAGCAGGTGGCACAGCAGGGCTCCTCCTGAAGCGCTGGAGGGTAGATAGCCCAGTTCATTTAAAATGATCAGGTCTTGACGCAGCAACCGTTCCAACAGCTGGCCTGCTTTGTTTTGAGCTTTCTCTTGTTCGAGTGCATTGACCAGATCGATGATCGCGAAGAAGCGAACCTTCTTGCGATGGTGCTCGACGGCCTGCACGCCCAGGGCGGTCGCGATATGCGTCTTGCCAGTGCCCGGGCCACCGATCAGGACAACATTGTGCGCGCCGTCGAGGAAGTCGCCTCTGTGCAGGGTGCGAACCATGGCCTCGTTGACCTCACTGGCAGCGAAGTCGAACCCGGTCAGATCCTTGTAGGCTGGAAAGCGGGCGGCCTTGATCTGATAGGCCACGGATCGAACTTCCCGCTCGGCCATCTCAGCCTTGAGCAGCTGGGACAGGAGCGGGACGGCTCCTTCGAAGGCGGGTACGCCTTGCTCCACCAGATCCACGACGGCCTTGGACATGCCGTACATCTTGAGCCCACGCAGGATGACGATGATGGCGGCGCTGGCGGGATCATGACGCATGGGGTGCCGCCTTCCTGCGGAGCGCGTCGTAGCGCTCGACATCGGCCTTCGGCTCCTGAAGCAGGGCGAGCGCCTGTGGGGCATCGATGGTGGCCCCGCTCGATGGCTTCCCGTCGAGTAGCCGGTACAGGATGTTGAGGACGTGGATCTTGGTGGGAACGCCACCGTCGAGCGCCCGTTCGACCGCGCAGAGAACGGACTGCTCGTCATGGTGCAGCACGAGTGCCAGAATCTCCACCATCTCCCGGTCACCGCCCGGATGCTTAAGAAGGTGACCTTGCAGCCGCCGGAACGCGTCCGGCATGTCGGCGAAGGGAGCCCCGTTGCGCAGGGCGCCCGGCTTGCGCTGGATGACGGCCAGGTAGTGGCGCCAGTCGTAGACCGTGCGCCCGACCACGGTATGCGAGCGCGCGATGACCCGGGGATGCTCGCACAGGATCCGGCCTTCCGCAGCCACAACGATGCGCTGCGGGTAGATCCGCAGGCTCACGGGACGGTTGGCAAAAGAGGCCGGAACCGAATAGCGGTTGCGCTCGAAATGTACGAGGCAGGTCGGCGAGACCCGCTTGGTGTGCTCGACGAAGCCGTCGAAGGGACGGCCAAGCGGCATCAGGCTCGCCACTTCATTGGTTCACGCATCCGCGAATGTGCTGGGGAGTTCCCCATGCGAGATCTCCTTCCAAGCCGCAATGCAGCGCGTCTCAAGCCAGGTGTTCAGCCCGTCGAGATCGCCAAAGCTGGGTAACGGTTGCCATAGTCGACGACGCGCATCCTGAACGTTCTTCTCGACCTGACCCTTCTCCCAGCTCGATGCGGGATTGCAGAAGGTTGTGTCGAACAGCATCTCGTGGGTCTGAAGCGGGTACGGCCGCACGACGAAGACCCGACTGTGCGACAGCTTTGTATGAGCAACCTGGAGCTTGACGCGCTCGCCCCCGAGAACCGCCCAGTCCTCACTCCAGCCGAATTGGAACGCCTCCCCTGGCGCGAAGACCAGAGGAACGAACGTTTCCCGTCCCGTGGTCTGCTGCTGGGTCTGCCGGTCTTCTTTCCAACGGCGGATGAAAGCCGCGAACGGACCATAGGAGCCGTCTTAGCCAAGAGTAACAAGATCGGCGTGCAACTGCCGCGCAGTCCGCCGCTGCTTGCGGGACCGGTTCGCCTCGGCCTTCAACCAGCCTGACAGTTTTGCGGCGAACGGGTCCAACCTGCTGGGCCGTTCCGGCGCTCGATAAAGTGGTTCCTGCGTGTCCGATCGCAGATATTTGCGAATGGTGTTGCGCGACAATCCGGTCCATCGCGAAATCTCCCGGATCGGCATCCCTTCTCGGAATGCCCAGCGCCGGATGATGCTCAATAATGCCATGTCGATCACTCCATGACCCCCGACCAGCAAGCCAGGGGTGGGTTCAGACACGGGTCACTTCTCGATGGAAACTTCGGGCTCCGCCGGGTCAACTCTCAGCGGAAATCAACATCTACGGCATCCCCGAGCACATCCGCTGCGACAACAAGCCGGAGATGATCTTAAAGCCGCTCCGCAATTGGCTCGCCGAGCAAGGTACTAAAGTCCAGTAAGTAATATGAAAAATTCAATAAACTAATGAGCGCACTTAGATTTTATGTAGTTAGATCAATAACAGTTTCTTGCTAAATGATATTATCTATCCGAAAGACGAGGAGAAAATCCTGTTGTTGGGCTGGGCAGCGCCTAAGCTTGCATCATACAAATATATTAATAGTACGAATAGGCAATATACAATCGATATTTCAGGAATTTCAATTTTAAATATCATGTTATAGCCGCGATGTAGCGGCATTTTAACTGAATCGGTCAAGACTATCGCTCAGGTCAAATGTTCGGCACCATTTCAGGGCTGCCCGGGTGAACACCCTTGGGAGACACGATGCTCGATCGCCTTCGCCACCCCTCCTTGTCCCTTGGCGCGCGCGCCAGCCTGATCGGCACGGTCTTGATCGTGCTAGCCTGCGCCAGCGCCCTCGGGCTGACGGTGCTCGACTTGCGCTCGGACATGCTGAGCCGCGCCGGGACTGCTCTCGACCGCAACCTCAAGCTTCTGCGCACCACGCTCACCGACGAGGGCGGCCACTCAACATTCAATCTCAAGGACGGACGCTTGACTGTTGGAACCCACGTCATCGACGAGGCCGAGCCAGCCGTCGACCGCGTCAAGGACATCCTGGGCGGCACCGCCACCGTCTTCCTCGGCGATACGCGCGTGGCCACCAACGTGATCAATGCCCAGGGGCAGCGCGCCGTCGGCACCAAGCTCGCCGCAGGACCGGTCCGCGATACCGTGCTGGTCCGGCGCGAGACCTATCGCGGCGAGGCCGACATCCTCGGGACCGCCTATTTGACGGCCTACGAACCCATCCTCGACGCCAAGGGCGAACCGCTCGGCATCCTCTTCGTCGGCGTGCGCAAGGCCGATTACCTCGCAAGTCTCGACGAGACCGCCCTGCGCGCGGCGGGTGTCGGCGGCCTGCTCTGCCTGATCGGCAGCGGCGTCCTGTGGTTCGCCCTCCGGCGCGCCACGGCGCCCCTGCGCGGCCTGGAGACCACGATGCGCCGGATGGCCGAGGGCGACACGGCGGCTGCGGTGCCCGGGATGGAGCGCCGCGACGAGGTCGGCGCCATGGCCCGTGCCGTCGACGTGTTCCGCGTCGGTCTCGCCCGCACCCGGGCGTTGGAAGCCGAGACCGCCCAGGTTCGAACCGACGGCGAGGTCCAGCGTCGAGCCGCCCTCCAGGCGATGGCGCGGGACTTCGAGAGCGCGGTCGGCGGAGTCATGGCTGGCGTCACCGTAGCCGCGACCCAGCTTCAGGTGACGTCACACGGCATGGCCGGGACCGCGACGGAGACGGCGACCCAGGCGACCAACGTTGCCGCAGCAGCCGAGCAGGCGGCCGTCAACGTCGCCATCGTCGCTGCGGCAGCCGAGGAGCTCGGGACCTCCGTGGAGGAGATCGGCCGGCAGGTCTTGGGTGCCGCCGGCCTAGCCCATGCCGCAGTCGGCGAGGCGGACGCGACGGGCGGACATGTGCGGGCGCTCAACGAGGCGGCTGGCCGCATCGGCGACATGGTGCAGGTCATAGCCGGCATCGCTTCCCAGACCAACCTTCTTGCCCTTAACGCCACCATCGAAGCCGCGCGCGCCGGGGAAGCCGGAAAGGGCTTTGAGGTTGTAGCCGCCGAGGTCAAGACCCTGGCAGGCCAGACGGCGAAGGCAACGAGCGAGATCGGGCTGCAGATCGGCCAGATCCAGGCTGCGACGACGCAGGCCGTGGATGCGATCGGGGATATCGCCGGACGCATCGGTGAACTGGATTCCGTCTGCACCTCCATCGCTACCGCCGTGGAGAAGCAGGGTGCTGCGACCCGGGAAATCGTACGGAACGTTGCGCAGGCCGCCGTCGGCACCGGCGAGGTCACCTCCAACATCGCGGGCGTGGCGCAGGCATCGGATGAGACCGGGGCCGCCGCCAACCAGGTCCTGGCCTCATCCTCTAACCTCTCGGTCCAAGCCGAGCGCCTCGGCAGCGAGATGCAGCGGTTCCTGGCAACCGTCCGGGCCGCCTGAATGAGGGGCGCCAGCGTCGTAAACGGCGCCGGCCAGTTGCTCGCTCCATCCACTCAGAGAAGGCTCTGAGGCATTCGCCGCCGGTGCAGGCCCGATCGGCTGTTCTGAGACCAGGCAGCCGGATCGCTTTCGGTCGAGCTTGCGTTACCGTCGGTCGAGAAAGGCAAGCTGCACCTCCCAAAGGGTGCGCAGGCCGGAACCTGGGAAGAGAGAACTGTTCATGGGAACGATAGCGGGAACGCTGGCGACGATCGCTGCATCAACCTATTCCGATACCCTCGCCGGAATTCCCGCAGGCTTCGTGCCTCTCTCGGGCGCCGGGCTCACGAACGGCACCTACGCCAATCAGAACGCCTACGGCGCAGCCGTGACGGGGACCTTCGGCAATCAGTCCGTCGTCGTCCTGAGCTTCCGCGGCAGTGACGACCGCCAGGACTGGCTCAATAATCTGCGCAACATCAACGCCGATTATGACAAGCTCACGCCGCTCGTTTCGGCCGTCGACAGTTACGCCGCGCAGAACGATGCAACGGTGATCGTTACGGGCCACAGCCTCGGCGGCGCCCTCACTCAGGTCTTCATGGCCAACCACCCGGACACCGGCGACGTCCTCTATCAGGCGGCCACGTTCGGGTCGCCGGGTGCGCTGATCTCTTCGGCTGTCGATAATCGCATCATCAACTACGAAATCGCCGACGACCCGGTGCCCTATCTGGGGATGTACAGGGCGCAGATCGGCCAGACCGCCAGTTCCGATCCGATCTACGCCGCCACGGTGTCTGTGGGGCTCTCCACCGCCATCGGAGACGGTGTCACGGCTCAGGATGTGGCAGCCTCCATCCCGAGCCTGACGGCCGACTACGTCAACCGTGGCGCGATCGACTATCTGCCCGGCCTTGACGGGACAGAAACCACCCTGACGCCGTCCCAATTCCTCGATGCTGGAAGGTTTGTCGACACCTTCGTGCGGTACGGTGCTGAGCACGACGTGTCCGTCTATGCGGCTCGCGGAAGTAGTTCGACGGTTGCGGATCCTGTGATCCGGAGTTCCGGTGTGGACCAGCCGGATCCAGTGTTTCGCTTCTTCGACACCAAGACCGGCGATCACTTTTACACGACGAGTGCAGGGGAAAAGGCGCAAATTCAATCAACGATACCGAATTTTACCTATGAAGGCTCGCCCTGGTCGACACCGGACGAGAGCGTCAACACCCATGGTGTCTTCCGATTCTTCGATACGAAGACGGGCACGCACTTTTATACCGACAGCGTCAATGAGCGCGACGGCATCATCGCGAACCTCGCCAACTACAAGTTCGAAGGCGTTGCCTTCGAGGCATACAACGAGGCGGCGGGCGTGGGGCATATTACGCTCGAGCGCTTCTTCAATACGCAGACGGGCCAACACCACTTCGCCGCGAATGCCGAGGAAGCGGCCAGCATCAACATGGGCCAGCAGGGGGCCGGCTGGGTTGATGAGGGCAAGGCTTTCACGGTCCACGTATCGACCGATGGCCTATTGAACGCCTGAGGGACGCGTGTTTTCACGCCGCACATGAGCCAATTTGTGGGGCCTGAAAGCCTGCGTTAGGCTTTCAGGCCCTCATCCGCATCTGCCTCGTCTAGACATAGGAAGATGGCCGACCCTACGAGGGCGAATTCACCCCGTTCGACCTCGCCTTGAGTTCTATTACGCACGAACTCACAACAAAGAGCGGTGTTCGAGGCCCTGTTGTGCGCCAATCATGGCCGAACAGTCCCCGATCTCCAGAATGCGATCGGGGTCCCGTTCAGGCGCTTCACGTCAGTCGAGTTCCGACGTTGCTTCGCTGTCGCTCGGTCAGGTTCCTTCGATCCGACCTGATCGGATGCTGCTTTAGAAATCCCGCTGGACTCGGGCCCTCACGTGAACCGTGTCCTCGCTGGTCTTCGTCCGGATTGCATTGACCGGATTGTTGACGAAGGCCGCGTTCTGGGACGGGAAACGGCTCAGGTCGAGGACACGTCCAGAGGTGACATCGTACTGGGTGTACATCGTCTCGATACCGATATCGAGGTCACGGATGGGCGACCAGATCAGGCTTCCGCCGACGACGAAACGGTAATTGTCGCGGAGCACCTGACTGACATCGAAGAATCGCGTGCCCGGAACCCCCGGCCCGGCCGCCGTGATTCCGTAATAGGCGCCCTGCCGCGTGCGCGAGCCGCTGGCGAAGTTCAACTCGCCGTAGGAACCGAACACGGCCGAGCGGACTTCGGGTGTCCAGTAATGCAGCAGCGAGGCGACGGCCGTGAACGTCGTCGAGAGTTCGAGGCGGTTCGAGAACGGGTTCACAACGGCATCGTTGAAGTACTGGTTGAAAGCCGATCCCTGGATCGAAGTGGTGTTGCCGGCATAGGACCCAGTATAGGACGAGAACCCGGTATACATCCCCGCACCCTCGCCGTAGGCGGCCTGGAGGTAGAGCATGTCGCCGGGCGCGATGAAGGGCATGTTGATCTTCACGCCGCCCTGCACGGCCCAGCCATAGGCCGTGGCGAGGCCGGGGCCTGCGACACTGTTGGCCGCCGTTACGGCGCGGCCAAGGTTGGTTCCGGCGAAGGCCCCGGCGATCGGGTTGCCGTAATTAAGTTCATGGACGGCGGCCGAGAGCTGGGCCGAACCCCAGGTCGAGTCGTAGCGCAGGGCGCCGACGAAGTCGGGCATGCGGTTGCGCTGGACGACGTCGACGAAGCCGACCCCCGTCGGCGTGCCGTTGGTTGCGAAACCAATGAAGAGCGGGCTGCCGGCCAGGGTCGTGCCCGGCGCGTTCGCCGCCGTGAAGAGTGGGGTGCGTCGGAAGGTCGGGTCCTCCATCGAAACGGTGGCGGAGAAGCCGGAACCGCCGAGCTTCGTGGTGTAGGCCGCGAGATTCGTCGAGCTGACGTCCGAACCCATCGTGGCGGCGATGAACTCAAAGTCATGGGCATAGAAATCGTAGAAGGACGAGGCTCGGCCGGCCGTAAACCCGGCGAACTGGATGAAGGCCTTGTCGGTGTTCATGAATTGCTGGACGCGGCCCGCTTGGTCCTGCCCGGTGGCGCCGAATGCAAAGCCGATGCGCTCCACGGTGCCGGAGCGGATCGTGGGGGTGCCGGTGCGGCTTGCCGCCTCGAGGCGAAGGAAAGCCCGCAGGGTGCCGTAGCTGGTCTTCGTGCGCGCATCGACGTTGATGCGGGCGAGGCCGCGATACCCAGCGAGATCGCCGGAGGTCGAGGTGCCGCTCCCGCTTCTGCTGTAGGAGGTTTGGTACCCGGTCTCGAAGCGCGCCCGCCCGGAGAGCCGGATGCAGGTGTCGGTACCGGGGATGTAGAAGAAGCCGTTGCCGTAGGCGTTGCAGACGCGAACGAACTCGATCGGTGCAGACGCCTTGGTCGGAAGGTCGGCCGCTACCGCTGATGAGCAGACAACGAGAGTTGCTGCAGACGTCATCAGAATTCGATTGAGATTTTCCACGATTCTACCCCCAAAGACCAGAAATGCCGTTTCGGCATGAGCTCGCATTGCGTGCTGAGCTGACGGTCAGCACGGATGGGCATCTTTTTTTTTAAGCCGGCAAAGACTAGCTCAAACTTATGTTTGTACTAGATTGCTTATAGCCAGGCTTGAATTGCCTTTATCAATATAGAAGAATGAAAGTCCAGATTGATAAACTCGAAATTTCTATGATGTTTTAAAAATACAACAGTCAAGGGAGACGTGTTGTGCCCAGGCAAGGTGCGCCGATCTGTGTCGGCGGTGCCGGCGTGACCATCAAGGGGCAGGGCGGTCGCGCGCCGGCGTTTCCGCCGCCTCAGCGGGCGGTTGCAGAAGCTTCGGTGGGGAGATCCGGAAGACGATTTCCTTTGTCTCTGACAAGACCAAGGAAGATCGAGGCCGGACGATGCGCGGGCGGGAGGAAGGGGGAAACCTGATCGGCTCCGTTCATCGCGATGAGCCCGTGCCGGCCGGCCACCGGCTGCGGCCGATTCGGACGCTGATGGACGAGGGGGCTGGACAAGGTCGATATTTCCGCCCTCGTACGCGACACCGCCGCCGACTTCGTGAGCCTAGCGCTGAAGCGGGGCATCGAATTGTCCTTCGAGGCGCGAACCCAGCCGTTCCTTACCCTCGAACCGATTCTGCTCGCGGAGATCCTGCGAAACCTCATCGATAATGCTGTGCGCTACACCGAGCCCGGCGGTCAGGTGGCCGTCACCATCTCCACGGCGGGTGAGGGGCCCGGTGCCGACGTCCAGATCGCAGTCGTGGATAACGGCCCCGGTATTCCGGAGGCGGATCGCGAACGGGTGTTAGAGCGTTTCCACCGCCTTGATGCCGGACGCGATACGGAGGCCAGTGGGCTGGGCCTCGCCATCGTTCGCGCCTTCGCCAAGCAGCTTCGTGCCACGGTGACGCTCGCCAGCGGCGAGAACGGGCACGGCCCGCGGGCTGAGATCCACCTCCGTGCAGACCAGGACGATATCGTGGGAGCCTGAAGAGACTCGATCGAAATCGTGGTACGGAGCGGCGGCGCTGTTCCACTCCGTCTCGCCTTGGCGGGCGCTCTACCGCGAACAGGCCCTGGATAAAGCGAAATCAGCGATTGCGAGTTGGTTGGAGCGGGCGATCGGGATCGAACCGACGACATTCAGCTTGGGAAGCTATATCGCTCTACTTGAGCATGCCCGCACAGCCTGTTAACCAACACTGCCAAATACCTGTAAAACCAGACCTTTATCCGTGTCGCTACGCACTCGGCTGCGTTGCCTGACAGTGGATACCCGTGTTGTATCCCCGTTGTATCCAGGGGGTCGGCGTGGGCGAGACGAAGAGCCGAGGCAAGTATGCCCGCGAACGCGGCTTGATGACGGCCGACACGGTCCGGCGCGCGGCGGCCCTGATCGGCGACGGGACGCTCGCGACCCGGGGCGCCGAGTTCCTCGACACCGGGACACCGGGCCTGACTCTGCGCGTCACGCGGGCGGCGGGCACATGGTACCTTCGCACCCGGACGAAGTCGGTCCGCCTCGGCTCCATGGCCAGCCTGACGCTCCCCGCCGCCCGCGAGGCCGCGGCGCGTGCCAAGCGCGACGTCGACCTCGGCGTGGATCCGCGCGTCGACCTCGACATCTTCGAGCGCAGCCTGGCGCGCGGTGCCACCGTCGAGCACGCCACGGACGTCGCCTTTGCCCCCGAGGTACCCCAGCAATCCGAGGAGGAACGCCGGCGCGAGGGGCCCTGGCAGTGGCATGACCTGGTCGACCTGTTCCTGGCGTCGAAGCTCCCGACGCTCAAGGCCGGCTACGGATCGAAGTACGAGGCCTACCTGCGGGGCGACGAGTTCGAGCCCCTGCACGGTCGCGATCTCGCAGGCCTGCAGATCTCCGACTTGGAGGAGCTGCGGGACCGCGTCGCGGAATCCCGCACGGTCTCCGCCGCGGCCCGCGTCGTCGCGCAGGGCAAGGAAGCGTTGAGCTGGGCGTGGCGCTACCACGGCACGCGCTCCGGCCTCGGGCACGAGCGGTACCCGTGGTGGGACAGGTGGTCGATCCAGTACGCCCACACGCCGCGGGAGCACACGCCGACTGTCACGGAGCTCGTCCGAACCCTGCTCGTCGCCGAGCGGAACCTGGCGCTGGGAGCCACTGACCAGCGCACCGAGCCGGGCACGCTGGCGATGCTGTGGGCGATCGTCCTGACGGGGCAGCGCACCGGGGCCCTCGGAGGGACGAGGCGCGCCGGCATCATCCCCATGCCGGGCAGGCCCGGGTGGCAGGTCTGGACATGGACCGGGCAGGAGATGAAGGGGGGCCAACGTGCCGGCCGGCCGCATGCGTTGCCGATCCCGCCGGCGGTGCTGCAGGTGCTCGCCCCGTTCGACACCCGTCCGGATTCGCCGTGGCTGTTTCCCTCGCGGGTCGAGGGCCGCCACGTGACGCCCGTCGGCATGACGCAGTTCTTCCACCGCCTGGAGGGGCGACCGAAGGCGGGCAAGGCCGGATCGGTGACGCAACGGCCGAGCGGCAACCTGTTCGCGGCGAACCGTATCCGGGTCTGGACCCCGCACGATGCCCGGCGGTCGATCGCCACCTTCCTCGACGACGAGGAGCTGGGCGGCGCCGGCTCGGCGATCCTGGCGCACAGCCGGGGCCGCGGCGCCGATGAGGAGGCGCGGATCGAAGATATCACCCGACGGGTCTACGCCAAGGCGCAGCGTCTCGACGTGAAGGCCAAGGGCATGGAGGCATGGGTCGCCCACGTGCTCGCCGCATATGCGCAGGAGCGGGATGCAATGGTGCGTGCCGGCTTGATCTCGGGCTCGGCCGGCGCGAGTCTCCTGCCATGACCATGAGTGTGCACGATGCCCTGGAGGCCTGGGCCGAGGGGCGACTTCCCGTGGAGCGCGCCCTCGCGCTGACCGGGGCAGACTCGGTCGCCGACATGATCGTGCTCTGCGGCCTGTGCGACGTGCAGAGGCCACTCCTGGCTGGACCGCCCAAGGCCGCCTACGACCCCGCCGACGCCCGCTTCCTTGAGGGCATGCCCATGCCCCGGGCCCGGCCGGCCGGCCACATCGCCGAGGACGTCGGTCGCCCAAGGGACCTCTCGCCCGAGGAGCGCGCCGCCCGTCATGCCGAGGTCGTCGCGATGGTCCACTCCGCCCCGGACGCGCCGGCCGAACCCGGTGACGAGCTCTACCCCGTCGAGGACGGCCCCGGCTCAGGCCGGCGCGTCGAGCTCACCGTGCGCGTGCTCATCGGTACCGCGCGGTCCACCGTCATCGTTGCGGATCCCACCTCGGGCCGCGCCCTTGCCCATGAGGTCGTCGCGCATGGGGCCGAGCCCCAAGTGGCGGCCGATGCGGTCGCGTCCCTCGTGGCGAGTGGGATCGCAGGGAACCGCCAGGATGGCTGAGACCCTGCGGCCCCGGTCGATGGGGGCGTTCGAGGAACGGCTCGCGGCGAACCCGCGCCTGACCGACGACGACCGCGTGGCCCTGCGCGTCTGGCGCCTCGGCCGGGATGCGCGGGACCTAGCGGCGCGCGGGGACCCGGACGCATCCGCGGTGGATGCGGCCTTCCGAGCGGCGGAGGCCGCCGCGATTGAGGCCGAGATCCTGATGCGCCGGGTCGACGTCGAGGACCTGCGGGCCCGGTACCCGGTGCTTGCCCGGGACGCCGAGGTGACGACCGGAGTGGGGTGGCAGCCGATCCTCGAAGCCCTGCTCGATCGGCTCGCCGGCATGTCGGTGACCGTCACGTTGGTGCGCGAGAAGTTCGGCGGCATGGACGTGAAGGTCTATCCGGTCGGCCGCTGGGTCGAGACCGAGTTCGATTCCATGCGGGGGGTCAAGAAGCCCGCCGAGGAGGCGGCGCTCCGGACCTGCGAGGCCTGTGGAGCCCCGGGCACCCTACGGCGGAACGGGCGCGCCCGGACGCGGTGCGACAGGCACGCCGACGTCTGAGCCCCGATCCCGATGGACGGCATTTGAGCGATCGGCTTAGCGGGCCCTCAAGGCGGGCATGCCATCGTAACACGATGAGGAGATACGCGGGCCTCCCCATGAACTGATCGGCCCCCACGCGGTGGTCCAAAGGTAAAGTTAGTGCGCGGTAGGCCGCTCCACCACGGGTAGCTTGGCCGGCGGAGCTGGTCGGGTGAGCGCAGCCGGCCAAGCGGAGAAGGCTGGCACAAACACCTCGGGTGCCGGCGGCCGGTATCCCAGCGAGGCATGTGGGCGCACGCCGTTGTAGTGACGCCTCCAGCTTTCGATCACGATCTGCGCCTCCTTGAGTGTGTAGAAGATCTCGCCATTCAGAAGTTCGTCGCGCAGACGCGCGTTGAAACTCTCGACGTACCCATTCTCCCACGGTGAGTCTGGCGTGATGTAGGCGGTTTTGCTGCCGACCGCGGTAATCCAGGCTTGCACAGCCTTTGCAACGAACTCCGGCCCATTATCCGAACGAATATGGCCCGGTACGCCACGCAGGATGAAAAGGTCCGAGAGCACGTCGATAACGTCGATCCCCTTGAGCTTGCGTGCGACCCGGATTGCCAGGCATTCGTGCGTGAACTCGTCGAGCACGTTGAGCATCCGGATCTTGCGCCCATCGTGCGTGCGGGCCTCGACGAAGTCGTACGACCACACGTGATTGCGGTGTTCCGGGCGAAGACGAACACAGGAGCCATCGTTGTCCCAGATCCGCCCTCGTTTGGGCTGCTTGGCCGGCACTTTCAGCCCCTCACGCCGCCAAATGCGTTCGACGCGCTTGTCGTTGACGAACCACCCGGCCGCCTTCAGCAACGCGCTGATCTTGCGGTAGCCATAACGCCCGTACTTCTCGGCCAACGCCACAAGATCGGCCGTCAGAGCCTCTTCGTCGTCCCGGCCCCGCGGTACCTTGCGCTGCGTCGAGCGATGCTGTCCGAGCGCCCGATAGGCGCGGCGCTCGGAGACGGTCATCGTCCGCATGATGTGCTCGACACAGGCGCGCCGGCGCGCGGGGCTCAAAAGTTTCCCCGGGACGCCTCCTGCAGGATCAGCTTGTCGAGGGTGAGATCCGCAATCGCCTTTCGAAGCCGCTGGTTCTCGGTCTCCAGGTCCTTCATCCGTCGAACTTGATCCGACTTCAGGCCGCCAAACTCACGCCGCCATCGGTAGTACGTCACCGAACTCACGCCGAGCGCGCGGATTGCATCCGCCACGCTCTGGCCCTGTGAGATCAGCACATCCGCCTGCCGCAACTTGGCAACGATCTCCTCAGGCTTCGGGTGCTTTGCCATCTTGTCCGTCCTCCAGGCTCAAAAGCCATACCAAAGGGCGGACCACTTCAAGGGGGGCTGATCATGCCCATCAATCGAATCCGTGCGTGGGATATCGAAGTGAGGGTAGCACCGGCGATGCCTACAGCAAGCGGGAGCAAGCACTTAGGCAGGGGGCGGGAGGCAGGTCCCGAGCGCAATAATATAAGATGTAGCCGCCCCCTTCGGGGCCGGGCCGAAGTCGGCCCACCCCCTCATGGTCATCGCCCTTTATTATTGCGAATGTTACAGCCTCCGTTCAGGGCTAAAAGCCCATTGATTTCAACGAACGTCGTCAACTAATCCTCCCGCCACTCAGATATCTCGCGCACATTTCGCAGACGAATCGGGGGCGTGGCGAAGCTGGGTCTCCGGCAGGCCTGCCCAGTCGGTCTCCGGCAGGGTCAGCGGTAGGGCTAAGTTCAACTTAGCGAGTCGCGCCCTGGTGGGTTTCATGCCCATCCGGCATAGCCTGTATGCCGCAGGGGACAGCCGCCATGTTCGCCTATCCATCTCACGCCGAGGACGACCACGGCTTGGTGTTCGACGACGACGAGACGTACGCGCCGGACCACAGCCGCATTTCGTCAGTCCCTGCCCACGCCGCCGCCGCCAAGCGCGCAGCGGCCGCCCGGTCCCGCGAATGGCGCGAGCGGGCACGTAAGGCCGCCGAGCTCGACGCCGCGCTGGTGGACGCACTCGCCACGATCCAGGTGCAGGCCCTCGATGGCACGATCGGCGACGGCATCGTCTCGCCCTCGACCGCCCTGATGGGCGCGATGGGACGCGGGGATTTCCGCATCCTCGTGCGTAAGGGCTGGGACCGCGAGGTCGCCGCCAACGCCCTGAAGGCCCGCCTCTGCGCCGCAGCACCCGGAGCCCGATAGGCGGGGGTTGTCCGTTGCAGCGCCCGGGCCCGGACTCTCGGGCATGCGCCTCGCCACAGCCTACCTCGCTGCCATCCCTGCCGCCATCGAGGCATGGCGGCCCGACGCCATCGTCAGCATCCTCAGCCCCGGGCACCACGCCGTCCTGCCGGACTGGGGCGTAGCCAGGCCCTCGCCATCGTGGGTTTTGTGGCTACGGGCGCCACGCCTCAGCAGGCCTGCGCTTGGGTGCATGCCCAGGTGTCCCATGCCAGCCCGAACAGGCTGGTGCTCCGGCATGCCGAGGCACTCATGGTCATGCACCTGGTGGCCGCGGCGGAGGGGGGGCACCTACAACCGGGGGACGTCGGGGGCGGAGGGCGAGGCGCACCTATGGTCTGGCTGCATACACCACCCCCCTCGCGGGTCCTCCACAGAAAGTGCAGGGCCTGCAAGTTTCGCGCGTGACCACTCGTCTGATCCCAGACTGTGCATGCTCGGGCTGGAGCGAGCCCGGGGGGCACGAGCGCGGCGCGCCGGATCACCATTCTTGGCTCGCTGCCTGTCGTCGAGATTCCTTAGCCAGTGCCGTTCGCGAAGGATCCGCTTTCGAATCTTCCCGGCTTCTGACAAGTCGATCTTTCACCAACAAATTGAGCGCCATTCACAACGCTTTCAACAACGCCGTGTTGTGGAAACCGTTGGTCAAATATTTATTCAGTCAATGGTGTAATTTCATCTGGACTTATCTCAAAAACATGAGATTGTATGTCGATTTAGATTCGGATCTAAGCATAGCAATCGCCTAGACGTTAAGATCATCGCTCAACTCTAGCGGTCGCTGGCTCACATCAACTGCGCCAGTCAGCATTGAGGTGAAAACAAGCATGAAACGTCCTGTTTTAACAGAGCACTTGCCTGGGCAAATGACGATCTTCGAGATATGCGGCGAACCGGCCAACGAACAAACTAATTGCGCTGAAACAAATCTAAACTTATCTGTAATAAATACCGCTTCTGGTCCTGATCGTTTCAGCGCTAAACCAAGCAAAAAAGTCTCTAGGCTCAAGAAACGTCAAACGTTAACTAGTGATCTCCTGACAGCTCTGTTTGATGATGCTGGGCTTGGCAGGCGTCCCACCTGCAATGATTTGAACAAAATTCGCCGTATAATCTCTAAAGACATTCCGGAAGACATCCCATCTCCTGTCACAAAAATAGTTAGCGCTAGAAGAATTAACAAAAATATAGTCGCCCGCTTGCATCTATTCGACGGTGGAACGGGTACACTGACAGTACGGTTCGACAAGGATGAGTGGATGTGGGACCCACATGCGCCCGACAAGCGACCGTTTCACTATATCAATGGAGCATGGAGTCGCTTCGACGAAGCTGGTATTTTGTAGAACAGCAAATGGAGGAACGTATATCGCACTTCAGTGGCCTGCCCCTATCTGGTGGTCCAGGTTCGAAGTTCGTGCATTGTCGGTCTGGAGTTGACCCCGTTTGTGGTCCACGGCCTATGCAAGTTCTCGGGCTGTGACAGCTTGGTTGGCGAAGGCTCGGGGCGTCAAGCCGCCCAGGGCCGTGTGGGGTCGATCTTCGTTGTAGTGGCATCTCCATTCCTCGATGCGCTCACGGGCATCGGCCAGAGACAGGAACCAAGAGGCGTTCAGGCATTCCGCTCGTAGGCGGCCGTTGAACGACTCGACGTAGGCGTTGTCAGTGGGCTTGCCCGGTCGGGAGACGTCGATCTCGACCCCGTTCAGGTAGGCCCACTGGTCAAGCATGCGCCCGGCGAACTCCGGCCCATTGTCGACCCGCAAGCTCTTGGGCCGTCCCCTCAGCTTGACCAAGGCGTCGAGCGCCTCGGTCACCTGGAAGGCGCGGAAGTTGGCTCTCGGTGTGAGTGAGTGCGCCTCTCGCGTGTGGCAATCGACGATGGTCAAGATCCGGAATGGACGTCCGTCGAAGATGCGGTCGGATACGAAGTCCATGGCCCAGACCTCGTTGGGCCCACCGATCCCTGGCCTACCCTGACGGTAGCGCCAGGCCCGCTTGCGCTTAGGCAGCTTGGGCCGGATCGATAGCCCCTCGTCGCGGTAGATCCGGTAGGTGCGCTTGTGGTTCACCTCCCAGCCCTCCCGTCGCAGCAAGATGTGCAGCCGCCGGTAGCCGTAGCGGACCCGTGCGGCGGCCAGCTCCTTCAACCGCATCCGCAGAGCGACCTGCGGGTCGGCTCGCTTCCGGTAACGCTGGGACGAACGGCCGAAGCCGGTGGCCTGGCAGGCCCGACGCTCACTGATGTCGTAGGCCACCTGCAAGTGACCGGCGACTTCACGGCGAACGGCGGGCCTCACCACTTTCGTTTGAGGACGTCCTGCAGCATGGAGCGGTCCAGCGTCAGATCGGCGACCAGCCGCTTGAGCTTACCGTTCTCGTCCTCCAGCTGCTTGAGCCGTCGGATCTCCGGCACGCCCATGCCGACGAACTGCTTCTTCCAGCGGTAGAAGATCGGCTCAGATACGCCCATCTTCCGGCAAACTTCGTCCACCGAGGCGCCGTTCTCCGCCTGCCGCAGGGCGAAGGCGATCTGTTCATTCGTGAAGCGTTTGCGAGGCATGGCATCCACCCTCCTTCAGGGTTCAGGATGCCCGAAAACCTTGCGCTCAGCGCGGACCCGTTTGCTGGGTCAGGGTCAATCTCCTGTCCGGCTTACCGACCATGATCCGCGAGCGCAAACCGCCGGACCTCGACACCTGGATCGATACAGCTGCCCGCGGCCTCCTCGCGTCGTTCGCCAATGGCCTGTCGAGAGACAGGGCGGCTGTCGCGGCGGCGCTGTTCGAGCCGTGGTCGAATGGCCAGACCGAGGGGCAGATCACTCGCCTCAAGCTCGTGAAGCGGCAGAAGTACGGTCGAGCCAAGCTCGATCTGCTCGAAGCGCGGCTGATCGGCGCCGGGTCAGGCAGCTGCATCGAGAGTGCGCCAGGCCTCGCTTTGGGCGCCGATCCACAGTCCGGCACTCTCAGTGGTTTGATGCCCGCATCCAGAGGCTCCCGAAGAATGGCTGTCCAAAACCGCCGCGGATGGCAAAGCTTCGCGTGCAACACGTTCACGGCCGGCCGTGACGAGGTGGTGGTTGATCCGACCTAACAGGCCGTCGTCACGCCAGCCGCTGAAATAGCCGTAGGTGGTCGAACGCAGAGGTAGATCCTTGGGCATCAGCCACCACGCGATCACGCCGCGTAGCACGTAGAAGATCGCTTTCAGGATCTCCCGCACCGTCCAGACCAGCAGACGCCCGCAGGATGCAGGCTGAAGCATCAGCGGCTCGAGGACAGTCCACTCGGCATCCGTCAGGCCGGTTTCGTAGCGCAGGCCCGAGCAACTATGCTGCCGCCGGGTGGTCGGGGTCCACATGGCACTCCCAGATCAGGCTTCATCACCCTTCTGAAAATACTGCCACCCCGGCCACTCAACCTCAAAGCACACCCTTATCGGACGGTCTCCTACGCGACCGCCTTCATTCCGGAAATCCAACTACTTAGAGTGCATTAAAAACCGACACCTAATAACACGTAATTCGAAGCTAGGAGGCTGCTGGAACGCCTAAGATAAGGCCTAGAGACGCCGTACCAGGGTTCGAGAGGTGTCGCACTGACAGCAATCGGACGTGGTGGGAACGGACTGATTAACAGGGCTGTCGAACGGCTAAGATAATCAGCGACGTTCGTAAAACACAGCGCCGCAGCGCGGTAATTCTCTTTCGCCTCAAGCGGCCGGCAAACGGTCTCGAGATGCGCACGCGCCGCGGCGACCCTTTGCGACGATCCGAGTGAAACGTTCTTCGCTTGAGCCACTCCGGCGAAAGCCGTAGCAGCCAGCACGATGGAGAATACGATCACCTTATACGGATGCTTGAACATGCAACAGACTCTCTGCCTATCGAGGATCGTACACAAATCAATTTCCGAGGGCAAGCCTTAGTTCCGAGCTTACGGCACGGGCCGCCGATGGCACCAACCGATCGCTTTTGCCGGGCGATTCATTTGTCATAGGTAGGAGGCAACCTGTCCGAAACCCATCGCCCGGGCCCGGATACGTATCTGCATTTTCTGGTCCTCGCGCAGGGTGCCGAGCAGAGGTTGCACGGCAAAATAGACCCGCATGGATGTGCTGGTATCGAAGGCACTCGATGCGTTTTGTCCGGCCCGAACGAAGGTGAGTTGTTGCGCGCTGATCTCGTTCAGAACGACTTCGACCGGCGGCCAATGCACCGCCTGTTCCGGCGTGAGACGCAAGGAATGCCTGATCTGCCGAATGTCGGCTGGGGTGAGCACCTGCAGTCCTTTTAGAGCTGGCGCGGCGCGCGGTTTGTCAGGTTGCTGAGGCGGAAGCGCGGTCCGCTCCGGCACGGGCAAGGCCAGATCCCGAGTTGGCACCGGGGGGACGGACAGCAGCGCGGTGTGACGGCGAGCGGGGGAAGTCTCGCCCGCAGCGTGGGAGGGCAGCAGGATCGGCGCGCGAGGGTCGAACGGCGGATTACCGAGGGTCTCGGCGGGACCGGCCTTCACCGAACGAGGGGCTGAGGCACGCTCCAGTTCGTCACGTTCTAGGACACTGGGTAGGAGGGGTTGGGCCTGATCAATAAGAAGACTCGATCTAGGCAGCTCGGTTCCACTACCGCGAGGCGTTAGGGACACCACCGTGAAGGCCCCTAGTCCAACGAAAGCCGCAAACGCGAAAATGCCCGCTACGTAGGACGCCGCAGTTCTCCAGCGCATTGAAGTCTCCCACACAGACAGACGGAGCCCGACATTAGAGCATCACCCAGCTCCGTTACAATCAGCCGTGCCCCCAAAATCGGGGTGAAGTGCCGGGCCTTGCGGCGATCGACGGATCAGGTTTGTATTGACGCAGGAACTTATGCCAGCACACGACTTGAAGCTCCAGCACACGACCTGAAGCTATTGTCATCACCCAGGGTTACAGAGCTCGCATTTTAGGTCGCGGCCCGCTGCTCCGGATGCAAGGCATCCTGCCGCGTCACCGAATATCATCGCCCCACACGAACAGCCGTCAAATTTCTCATTTCCGACCGTCGTAGGAATCCGAGAAGTAGACCATGAAGGCGTCGATCATGCCGTCTTCGTGAGCCGCAGTCATAGCCGCCCACCGGCTGGCGTAGAGGTCCCACAGGCGTGCCTTGCGCGAGCCGAGTAGACTGCCCAAACCCCGGTCCTCGCTGAGTGCCTCCACGATCTCCTCCGGGTCGAGTTCCTTGAACAGGAGACGTAAGGCGTCCCGCATGGCCTCGAACACCTTCTTCTGATGGGCTTTGGCATCACGAAATCCGTCCTCGAGGGCGTCGTGCGCTGCGAGGTAACTTCGATTCGGACGCCCGAACATGATCTGAAGCGCATCGTCCACCGTTGGCGAGAACTTCAGCGGATTGTTGCCGACCGACTGGATCGTGGTGTGGGACGACACGCGGACGATGCGTTTGGTCTCCGTGCGCGCAGCGAGCAATTGCTTCAGGCTGTCGGCGACGAGGCGCGTGAGAACGCCGAGATCCTCGGCAAGATCGGCCGGATCACGCCACGCCACGGTTTCGGCCGGGATCCCGGCGCCCTTGGCGAAGCGACGCACGAACTCGTCCACTCCGACGGGGACCGTCGAGGCCGCCTGCGCCGCCGGGACCCGTGCTCCGGCTCCGACCGGGCGCGGAGGGTCGGCGATCTGCACGGTGCCTAAGGAGGGTTCGCCCCAAGGGTTCGGGGAAGGCGCCGGTTGCGAGGGCGGGGCCTGCGGCGAGCCGCGGAAAGGAGGCTCGGGAAAGGGCGAGCCAACGCTCCGGCCCGGATCGGGCCAGGGCTGGAACGGAGCCGTTGCAGGCGCATCATGGCGGTGCGGCCTCGCTTCTCCCTGAGACCCGAGCCCGGGAATGGCGTCGCCGGTCTGCGGCGGACGCTGGTCACGGCCGGGCCCCTCCGGCATGTCGATCAACTGTGCGGAGAAGTCGGGGCCGACGGGACCTGGCCGACCCGATGGCTTCAGGAGGCCGGGGTCGATCGGCCCCGGGGCGCCGAGGCTGTCGGCCCACGTATCCGCGCCGGCCGCACCGAAGGGCGGGCGCGCCACGTCCGGCTCCTGCCGCATTCCCGCCTCGCCGTCGATCCGGACATCGATGATGTACTGCCCGATATAGAGCCGGTCGCCGGTGCGGAGAAGGCAGGGCTCTTGGACCCGTTGCGTGGTCTGGTTCACGAACGTGCCGTTGCGCGACACGTCGTTGAGCCAGTAGGCCCCGTCCCGGAAACGGATCTCGCAATGGCGGCTCGACACCGTCGGATCGGGCAGGCTCCATTCGAGATAGGGGTCGCGCCCGATATCGAGCCTGTGTGTCCCGGAGAGGGTGTAGCTCAACGGGCCGCCATGGGGCAGGCTGGTCTTGTTCTCGATCGTCAGATGCAACGGCATAACGTACTCAACCGCTCCCGCGACGGGCCTCGGCCCGTCGGTGCTCGCCCGCAACTCTGCCTCCGCCTGTCATACTTGATGACCCGGCCCCACGGAAACGCCCGCGCCGCCTGAATAGCGGCGCAGGCGGCCTGTCCCGCTCGGAATCCTCAGGCGGTCTCCCGCGGCTCGCGCATCATGTGCAGCGCCCCGTCGAGACAGCGCCCGAGCTTCTCGGCACGGTCGCGGGCGGGCACGAGGGCAAGGGCGCTGAGCACGGCGATCCGCACGGCTCTGGCGGTGTAGTGAGGCGGCGACGGCACCACGCCGGGGACGCCGGGCGGTGCGATGTTCCCGCCCGACCAGCCTGCCGCGAGGGAAAGCCACGTCGTCGGACGCTGGCGGTCCTCCTCGGTGCCGAGCCGGAGCGCGGCGAGGCGCTTGTCCTCGTCCGGCGCGTAGACCCAGTCCTCGGCGGCGCGAAGCGCTGGATCTCGCGTCTCGACGCCGGGAATGAGAAGGCGCAGGCACTGGCAGGCCCACCACACGGTCTCACGCCGATCGAGCACGTACGCGCTGAAGGTCACGCCATCCTCCGGCGTGTCGCTCCCGCGCAGGATCTGCAGATAATGGAACGGCGAATCGGCGTTCGGCTCCAACATCAGGTCCTCACCGAGGGTCGGGAAGGCCTCAAAAACCTCTCGCGCCGAGCTGAAGCGAAGCTTGCCCATCGACCCCTCAATTGATCTTGATGATTGAGGCTTTTTGGGTGATGAACATGCCGTCTATCTTGATATCTCCCGACTCGATCTTGATCGACGAAGTCGTCATCGTAATCTTGCTGCTTCCGACTTTGAATACGATTTCCTGGGTAGCCGTGAAGGAGATTTTGCTGCCGACGGTCGCGTTCCAGTCTCCGCTATCGATCTTGAGTTGATCGTCGCCGTTCTTGATCTTGGTCGAGCGGGCCGGCGAGCCGACCGGCGTCTCGAAGGTTTCGCCGATCACCCGGGTCTCGGCGTGCCGGACGACCGTATCATGGTCCTTCTCCGCCCGCATCCGAATCGTTTCACCGCTTTTCTTGTCTTCGAACACGAACTCGTTGTAACCGTTGTGGCCTTTGGTCGAGTCCGACTTGATGCCGGAGATCGTCTTGTTGTCCGGCAGCGCGTAGGGGTAGCGAAAGTCCTTATTGTAGACGGTGCCGACCACGAGCGGCTGGTCCGGGTCGCCCTCCAAGAACTCGATCACCACCTCCTGGCCGACGCGCGGAATGAATTGCGTGCCCCAGGACTTCCCCGACCACATTTGCGCGACGCGCACCGGACGGGAGATCTTGGAGGTATCCCGGTTCCAATGGAATTGAACGAAGATCCGGCCCTCTTCATCGACGTCGATTTCTTCGCCTCGGCTCTTCTCGCGGGCAACGACGATGCCGGTCTGGGGGCCGCGAATGTGGGGCCGCGGGGTAATCAGCGGGGCTCGGAACGGCTGGTCGCTCTTCAGGAATTCGTAGTGGCCACGATAGTTTTCGCCCGCGTCGGACCCGTAGCCAGAGCTGTACCCCTCAGCTGTGTAGGTGTGCCGGGCCCGCACGACCAAGTACTCGGCGTTGTCGGTCGGGTGTTGCATCAACACCACAAGGCCGCCGGGATGAAGGCTGATGGCGTCGCCCTCCGCGTATTTGCGGCGGTCGGCGGCCTGGGCTGCTTCGAGCCGCACCTTGGCGAAACTCCGGCCGCGGTCCTGCTCGGTGTAGCGCCCTGGATAATCGTAGAACTCGAAGTTCGATTTCTCGTAGCGTTCGGAACCCGTCGATTCCGACTTCAGGTCCGCCGTCGGCTTCATGTAATCATGGTCGTTGAGCGTGATCTTGCCTGTGCGAAAGCGCCGCTCCGCCGCCCATTCGGAGAGGTGCTCGCGGTCGCGTCGATCGTCCCCGACCAACGGGATGAAGGGCAGGCCGCCGGAAATCGGGATCTTCCGGTGGCAGGACCGGGAGTCGGCCAGTACCAGATTGTGCTTGTCCCGCGAGTGCTCGTAGAAGACATACAGCCCGAATTCCTCCATCAGCCGCGAGACGAAAGTAAGATCGCTCTCGCGGTATTGAACACAATATTCGATGTCAGGATAGTCGACTTCATTCGCTTTTACAGTATAGTCGCCAAATCCGGCCTTATCGAAGACTTCCTTAATGATTTTGACGACATTCATTTTTGAAAAAATACGGCAATCACCCCTCTGGCCGAGGAGCCATAGCCACGGCCGCAGCACCAAGCGGTATGCGTAGTATGCCTGCTCCTCGCCCGTCCACTGTGCTTCGACAAGTATTCCGTTAAAATGGCGTTCCGCGCCGCGATAACCGGAGAAGGCAACGTTGCAGGCTCGACCAATGGATTTGCTAAAATCGATGTTACGGTTGGGGCTCAAGGCGTCAATTCGATATTCGAATAGTTCGCTTAAGCCTTCCTGTGCTTCGAACTGAGCAATGACAAGCTTGTCGCCTTCCACGGGAGTCGTCAATTTGGCGATGCGCGTGGTTTGGGATGGGTCGAATTGCATACGTTGAATCGCCTTTGTCCGCTTTTCCGAACGGCCTTTATTCTTGACAGTAGCGGATGCCGCGGCCATAGTCACGCTGAGACGTTGGGGGTCGGGACGATGGTAAGTTTCGCAAAATTGTCGCTTGGTATCTGCGGGTGCTTGATCCTCGCGGGTCCCGCGTTCGCTCAGGTTCAGCCGGCCTATCGCGCCGACGAGATCGAGAGGCACTTCCTCCCGGAGAACAATCTCGGTGCGCCGCGGGCCCTGTGCATTGGCGCGGAGAGTCAGTGTTCGAATGTCACCCCCGCCGCGCCGAAGACGACGTCCGGCTTCGATCTCCTGGTCAACTTCGAATATAATTCGGACCGCCTGACGCCGGCGGCCAAGGCCAACCTCGACGAGTTCGCCCGTGCCATGCGCGGCGCCCGTCTTGCGCGTGCCTCGTTCACGGTCGAGGGTCACACCGACGCCAAGGGTGGCGAGAAGTTCAACATCGATCTGTCCGCCCGGCGCGCCGACGTGGTAGTGCGTTATCTCGAGGCTCACGGTGTCGCCGCCGAGCGGCTCGAGGCTAAGGCTTTCGGCAAGTCCCGGCCGCGCACCAACGATCCGGCCGATCCCCTCAACCGCCGCGTTGAGGCCCGCCTGCGCGCGCAGTGACGCGGACACGTGCTTGGACGCGTTGTGTGCGGCGGGTCGGCGGAATGCGGGATTGAGGGTCGTGCTCGGGCGCTTTTCCGCCCGGGTGGGCCGCGGTCCCGGGATCGGCCTTGCGGGACCTTCAGTGCATCATGGCTGCTTTGAATTTTTCCGCATTCGGCAAGCCGATCTCGGCGTCCGATCCGTGCGGGCCTGACCTCGATTTGGAAGGCGACGTCGCCTTCATGAATTGCCTGGCACAGGCGGATGCCGTGCTGCCGACGCAGTTCTTCGTGCAGGTCGGCGACGCGAACGGGAAGCCTCGCTCGGTCATTTTCGACCGTGTCGATTCCGGCAAGGGCACCGAGTACGATTTTCCCGGACAGCTCAAGACCGTCTCGCGGCTGCTCGATCGAACCCGGGATGTTAGGCTGCTGTCGCTCGCCGGCCGTCTGACGGCCCTGAACCGCGATCTGCACGGATGTGCGGCCTGTGTCGCGGCGACGGCGCGCCTTCTGCGCGACCATTGGGGCGACGTCCACCCCCGGGCGGAGAGCGGCGATTTCGGCTATCGACTCGGCGTCCTCCAGGCGCTCGACGACCTGTCGACGATGGTCCTGCCGTTGCAGCACCTGACCCTGTTCAGCAATCGCCGTCACGGCCCGATCAGCTTTCGATCCTACCTCGTGGCCTCCGGCGCGGCCCAGGCGCGCGAAGACGAGACCGCAATCGCCGAGCGCGAGTTCGAGCGTGTTCTTCAAGATGCCGATCCCGACGATCTCGCGGCCTGCCGAGAGAGCGTCTCCCTTCTCAACGAGGCCGCTCGCACCATCGCGGCGGTGACCGGCGAACGCGTCGGAGTGCGTGATGCGGTTGGACTCGCACAGCTGATCGACCTGTCGGCCAAGATGGCGCAGTTCCTCGCGCCGGCCGGCCCGGCGGCGGACGCTCAGGCGACGCCCGGGCCGACAATCGAGGACGATGCCATTCCCGCGGCGTCTGCGGTACGCGCGTCAGGCGCCGCGCAGGCCAAGGGCGCCGGCGGAGAGGTAGCGAACGCCCCTGCCGCCCGCGCCGCCCTGGAAGCTGTCTCCGACTACTTCCGTCGCCACGAGCCGTCGAGCCCGGCCGCTCTCTTGGTGCGTCAGGCAGAGCGTCTGATCGGGCTGCCGTTCCAAGACGTCATCCGCATGCTCCTGCCGCGCTACGCCGAGGATGCCACGATCTACATCGGCCCGAAGCCGGAGAAATCGTTCCAGCTCAACCTGGAGCGCGTCGCAGCCGGCCTCGGAGAGGCTGCGGCGGAGGATGGAGAGGAGGTCGCCAAGCCGGTGCATTTCAACGTCGCATCGCGGGGCGGAGCCGTGGCCTTGCTGCGACAGGTCGCAGCCTTCTATCGCGCGCATGAGCCGTCCAGCCCGATCCCGCTCTTCACGGACCGGGCCTGCAGCCTGATCAACCAAGATTTTCTCAGCATTCTCTCCGACGTGCTGCCCGGCGTCCGCCTGGCACGCGACAACGACTAGAGCAACGGCCTGAAAGTCTATTCTGGCTTTCTAAAGAGGACGCTGCCGCACAAAACCATCGGGGATCAGTCTGGATCCGATATCCAGGGCGGTTCTCCGAAGCGTCCGCCGCCGACCCGGATCGGTCCGGTGAGAGGGGCGCGACACAACGAGAGCCAGAGCGGCACCCGACCATTAGGTTCGGGGGCTGCTCCGAGCGAAACGTCTGGGCGGGCGCTTCTCGCGCCTGCCCAAGGCGCCGGTGCCAAGCCGGCGAACATCGAATGAGGAGGTTGCCATGGCTGATTCGGGACAGAAGTTCATCAAGCGCAATCGCCCGCCGCGGGTGCACATCACCTACGAGGATCCCTACGACGCCGAGCGCAACGTTGAGCTTCCGTTCGTCATGGGAGTCATGGCCGACCTTTCCGGCACCAATCCCGGCGTCGAGAAGGAGCGGTTCGCCGAGCGCAAGTTCGTCGAGTTCGATATGGACAATTTCGAAAAACGGATGGCCAAAATCCAGCCCGGGACGTCGTTCCGCGTTCCGAATCGTCTATCGGATAAGGAAGATGAGAAGCTGTCAGTGAATCTCACTTTCACGAAGATGGAAGACTTCAGCCCGGCGGAGATAGCTCGCAAAGTAGAGCCGCTCGCATCTCTGATGAAAGAGCGCGAGCGCCTGTCCAATTTGCTGCGCTACATGGATGGAAAAGTTGCAGCGAGCAGCGAGATTCAGGAGCTGCTGAAGGATCGCGAGAAGATGGCCGCGGTCCGGGAGATGCTGGAGCGGAGCCGCTTGGCCAAGGAAGCCACAGAAGCCGAGGCCAAGGACGAGTCCGAAAAGGGCGACGCGTGATTCGGCTGCCGCACCGGCGCGCCTCGACCGCACCGAAAACGAGATGAGGAGGCGATGATGTCATCGGGTATGACCGGCTTCGACCGCCAGCAGGATGGCGGTGTGCAGACGGAAGCGGACGACTTCTCCGAGATCCTACGCCAGAGCTTCAAGCCGCGGACCAAGGAAGCTAAGGACGAGGTCGAGAGCGCGGTCGAGGTGTTGGTCACCCAGGCCCTCGCCAATTCGAACGTCATCAAGGAGGATGTTCTCGACACCATCGAGGGCATGATCCGCGAGTTGGACAAGAAGCTGACCGTCCAAGTCAACGAGATCCTTCACGCCGAGGAATTCCAGAAGATCGAGAGTGCGTGGCGCGGTCTTCATCACCTCGTGATGAATTCCGAGACGGATTCGAGCTTGAAGATTCGTGTCCTTAACGCGTCGAAGAGCGAGTTGTACCGGGAGCTGCGGCAGTATCCGGGCGCGCGCTGGGATCAGAGTCCGCTGTTCAAGCAGGTCTACGAAGCCGAGTTCGGTCAACTCGGCGGCGAGCCGTTCGGCTGCCTGATCGGCGATTACTACTTCAGCCATCAGCCGACGGACGTGTCGCTGCTGCGTGACCTCAGCAAGGTGGCGGGCGCCGCGCACGCGCCGTTCTTCGCGGCGGCCGATTCGACGCTGCTCGGAATGGACAGCTATACGGAACTCGCCAATCCCCGTGACATCGGCAAGATCTTCGACACGCCGGAATACGCGGCCTGGAAGTCCCTCCGCGACGCACCCGATTCGCGCTATGTCGGGCTTTGCCTGCCGCGGGTGCTCGCTCGGGTTCCCTATGGCGCCAAGACCGAACCGGTCGAGGAATTCGCCTTCGAGGAGGAGACGGACGGCCACAAGGGCGAGAAGTACGCCTGGATGAACGCCGCCTACGCGATGGCGACGAACATCAACCGCGCCTACAAGGAATGCGGCTGGACCGTCCGCATCCGCGGCGTCGAGTCCGGCGGCGAGGTCGCGAACCTGCCGAGCCACACCTTCCCGACCGACGACGGCGGCGCCGATCTCAAGTGCCCGACCGAGATCGCAATCAGCGACCGGCGCGAGGCGGAACTGGCTAAGGCCGGTCTGATCCCACTCATCCACCGCAAGAACACCGACAAGGCAGCCTTCATGGGTGCCCAATCGCTCTACAAGCCGAAATCGTTCTTCGGCGAGAAGGGCACCGAAGCGACAGCGTCCGACAATCTCTCGTCCCGTCTGCCGTATATGTTCGCGGTGTCACGGTTCTCTCACTATCTCAAGGTTCTGGTTCGCGATAAAATTGGTTCCACGAGAGAGAAGGAGCAGTTGACGAAGCTGCTTCAGGAGTGGATCAATCAATATGTCGACGGTGATCCGAAGAACTCGTCGGAACACGTGAAAGCCCGCCGGCCCCTAGCGGACGCTCGGGTGGACATATTCGAGAATGAAGAAAATCCTGGTTATTACTCAGCACGATTCTATCTTCGGCCTCATTATCAGCTCGAAGGTATGGATATCGGTATGAGCTTGGTCTCGCGGCTTCCCCCCGTGCCGACCTGATCGTAATACAGATATACACAGATCGTTGGATCGACGGCGGAGACATGATCCGCCACTTGGACTGAAGACGCCTATGACCGCGTCCTGGGCAAATGGAGGAAGCAAGCGATGGCCGTTGATATTTTTCTCATCCTCGATGGGATCGAGGGCGAAGCACAAGACAAGACACACGAGAACAAGATCGATGTTCTCGCTTGGTCCTGGGGTGCTGCACAGTCCGGCACGACGCACATGGGCAGCGGCTCGGGCGCGGGCAAGGTCGCGGTGCAGGACATCAGTGTGACGAAATACATCGACAAATCCAGCCCGACGCTCTTCAAGTTCTGCTGCACGGGTAAGCATATTGGGAAAGGCAAACTGGTCGTCCGCAAGGCCGGTGAAAACCCGCTCGAATACTTGACGATCGAGATCAACGAAATCATCGTGTCGCATGTGTCGATGGGCGGATCCGGTGGCGAGGATCGGTTGACCGAGAACGTCACGCTCAACTTCCGCGACTTCAAGCTGGTCTACACGATGCAGGAGAAGAACGGCAGCAAGGGCAAGCCGGTCGAGCACAAGTGGGACATCGCGAAGAACGCCGAAAGCTGAGCGCTACCCGCGACGGAAGCGCGTCAGGGTCCAGTCAGCATCGCCGGGCACGCATCGCGCCCGGCGATGCTGTCGCCCATCACATCATGAGTCGGTGCGGCCCCATGACGTCCCGTGTTAGAGCCCCCTTCGTCGAAGCATTCCGGAGTGCCGTCCGGGTGCGCGACAGGGGCGATGCCCGTGAGCGAGACGATTCTCCCAGTGAATCGGTCGAGGGGCGCGCGGTGGTCTCCGGTCGGCGCTCGGTCACCAAAGGCGCCATTTCCGAAAGCGATCTCCAGGCCATCGTCCGGCACGATCTCACCGCGCTCATGAACACGGTGCATTTCGCGGCGGGGGAGGATCTATCCGATCACTCTCATGTCGCGAGCTCGATCCTGAATTTCGGTTTTCCCGACCTGCTCCGACGCTCCATCGACGAAAACAGGATCAACGATATTGGCGCCGAGATCGAGACGGCCTTCACGATTTTCGAATCACGTTGCATCCCGGGCTCCGTGCGGGTGACCCCGGACAGCCGTGTTCCGATCGAGGAACTGCGCGTCCGCTTCATCATCTCCGCCGAGATCAGGTCGGATCCCCTCAATCTGCCGGTGCGGTTCGTCGCCGATCTCGAGCGGGACACCGGCAAGATCGTCGTCCAGCGTCGATGAACCAGGAATTCCTCGACCTGTACAACCGCGAGCTCGGCCTGCTGCGCGAGCAGGCCCGGGAATTCGCGACCGAATTCCCGGGCATCGCGGAGCGGCTCGGCGGCCTGCTCGACGAGCGGTCCGACCCGATGATCCTCGGCCTCCTGGAGGGCGCCGCCTTTCTGGCCGCGCGAGTCCAGCTCAAGCTCAAGCACGAGTTCCCCGAATTCACCACCAACCTGCTCGAGCAACTCGTCCCGAACTACCTCGCGCCGACGCCCTCGGCCCTGCTCGCGGTCGTTGCTCCGACCTTCGGCGATGCCGCCCTGCGCATGGGACGGACCATCCCGCGCGGCGCCTACCTCGACGCGACGCACCGTGAGCAGCGTGGGCGGGTCGCCTGTCGCTTCCGCACGACCGCGAATCTCACGATCTGGCCGTTCGAGGTCACGCGCGCGGAGTACGCCTCCACCCCCGGCCCCTTGCAGGTACTCGGCATCCCGACCGGCAAGGACACGGTGGCGGGCCTACGCCTGTCGCTGTCCGTCCGCACCGCGGCGCGGCGCGAGGACGAGCTGCCGGAGACGGTGGCCGCCCGTTCTCCCGAGGCTTGGTTCAAAGGTTGTCCCGTGGACCGGCTGCCGATCCACCTCGTGGGGTCCGAAGCCGACGCGGTGGCGATCCTGGAGCAGATGATCGCGCATCGGACGGAGGTGTTCCTGCGCCGCTGCGGTCCGGTCGGCGATCCGACCGTGATCCGCCTGCCCGAATCGGTCATCGAGCCTCTCGGCTTCGGGCCGGACGAAGCCCTCGTTCCGGAGGACAAGCGTGTCTTCGAGGGCTTCAATGTCCTGCGCGACTATTTTCTGTTTCCGCGCAAGTTCCTCGGATTCGCGCTGACCGGCCTGCGCCCGTTCCTCGAGACCATGGAGGCGCAGACCATCGACATCGTGATCGGTCTTCGGGAGGCGAACGGTCGTCTCTCGGCGGCGGTTAAGCCGGATGTCTTCGCGCTCCATGCGGTTTCAGCGATCAACCTGTTCCGCATGTCCCTGGATCGGGTGCCGGTCGTTGCCCGTCAGCACGAATACCATCTCGTTCCCGACCGGAGCCGCTGGCTCGACTTCGAGGTGCAGCAGATCCAAGAGGTCTATGCCCATTACGCCGGCCGGGCCGACAAGGTGCGGGTGCCGCCGCTCTACGGCGACGAGTCGCAGCCGGGGGGGCGGCCCGCCCTCGGCTACACCATCCGGCGTCGTTCGCGCCGACGCACCAATGCCGAGCGCACACATGGCGTCGCGTCGGACTACACCGGATCGGACGTGTTCCTGTCCCTGGTCGAACCCATCCAGATCGACAGCGCTGCCGACGAGGGCGTGGTCGAGTTGAGCGTGCGGGCCCTGTGCACCAACCGCCACCTGCCCGAACAGCTCCCGATCGGCGAAGGGGCTGCCGATTTCCACTTCATCGACGACACGCAACTCACGGTGACCTGCGCCGCCGGCCCGACGGCGCCCCGGGAAGCGGTGGTCTCGGCGATGCGCAGCCGTACCGAAACGGCCCATACGGGCGCGGTGGCGTGGCGCCTCGTCAACATCCTGAGCCTCAACCATCTCGGATTGGTCGCCCGCGGCGCGGGCGGGAATGCCGAGGCGTTGCGCGAGATTCTGATGCTGTTCGCGGATCTCAAGGACAGCGCGGTCGAGCGGCGCATCCGCGGTGTGCGCAGCATCGACAGCCGGCCGGTGGTACGCCGCCTCACCCGGCGCACCGGCACCGGGATCGCTCGCGGCACCGAGATTACCGTGGAGCTGGAGGAGAAGACCTTCGAGGGAAGCGGCGTCTTCCTCCTCGGTGCGGTGCTCGACCGCTTCTTCGCCGAGTATGCCGGGCTCAATCACTTCACCCAAACGGTGCTGCGGACCCCGGAGCGCGGCGAGATCATGCGCTGGCCCCCGCGGGTCGGCGCGCGGAGGCCGCTGTGACGGACGATTCCTCCGCTCGCCGCGGGGCGCACCGGGCGGTCGGTTGCCGAGGTTGCACTCCGTGAGCCGCCGCGACGACCTGCTGCGCGAGCCTTGGGCCTTCGATCTCCTCGGCACGCTCCGGCTGATCGAGCGGAGCCACCCCGAACTGTCTCGGATAGGCGATAGCGCTGTGCGGTCGGAGGAATATGTCGGCCTCGGCGAGAACGCATTCCTCGAATTTCCGGCGAGCACTATAGAGGCCGCGGTCCTGCGCGGCGAGCGGATCGACCTGTTCGTGCGCTTCCTCGGCCTCCTTGGGCCGCAGGGGCCGCTGCCGCTCCACGTTACCGATGAGGTATTCGGCTGGCAGCTGGCCGGCCACGACGCCTACTCGCGTTTCCTCAACATCCTCAACCATCGCTTCCTTCAGCTCTTCTTCCGGGCCTGGGCCGATGCCCGGCCGATCGCCCAGGCCGACCGCCCTTCGGAGGACCGGTTCCTTGCCTATATCGGCAGCGCCATCGGCATCGGCAGCCCGGTCCTGCGGGGGCGCGACTCGGTGTCCGACAGGCATCGCCTCGGCTTTGCGGGGCTGCTCGCCCCGACGGCGAAATCCGCATCGAGGCTCGCCCAGGCCGTGGAGGGACTGTTCGGAATCCGCTGCGAGGTCGAAGAGTTCGTCGGCACCTTCCTGACCTTCGAGGTGGCCGACCGGAACCGCCTCGGCCAGGCCTATTCGTGCCTGGGCATCGACTTCCTGGTTGGCGCCAGCGTCTACAGCGTCGAGGACAAGATCCAGCTGAATCTCTATGCGGCGAGCCTGCACGAATATAAGCAATTCCTGCCGAACGGACAATTCTGCGTGCCGCTCGCGGACTTTTTGTATTCCTATCTCGGCAGCGAGTTCGAGTGCGACGTGGAGCTGGCGCTGCGCAACCGCGCTCTGGTCCCGTTCCAGTTGACCGGTGCGATGGACCCGGCCGCACCGCTGCTCGGCTACACGACCTGGCTGCCCAAGGGATCGTCGTCCAAGGGGGCGTCGTCGGAAACCCTGCCCGAGGGGCACGCGGACCATCCGGACACCTACCGCGGCCATGCGCGCTTCAACCCGGCCGAGCGCGCGCAGCGCGTGCCCGGCTCCCATTCCTCCGCCGTACGCTAGGAGACCGCGATGGCCGAGATCACCCTTGAGACCGTGGCCGGCAAGCTCAACCGCGTCGGCTACGAGGCCTTCTTCCAGGCCATGCGCCATGCCAAGGGGGCGGGCAACCGCACCATCGAGCCGGCCCACTGGCTCTTCCACCTACTGCAACGCAACGGCACCGATCTCGGTCTCACCGCCGACGCCTACAAGCTCGATCGCGGCAAGCTGCTGACCGATCTCGATGCGGCGGTCTCGGCGTTTCGGCGCAACGTCACCGAGGCGCCGACGGTCTCCAACACCCTGGTCGACCTCCTCGACCGTGGCTGGCACTACGCCACGCTCCTGTTCGGCGAGACCCAGATCCGGACCGGCCACGTCCTGGTCGCGGCCCTGAAGGCGCCGGAGCTGCGGCGCGCCTTCATCGCCCTGTCCCAGGAATTCACCAAGATCCCGGTCGATACGCTGGCGGCGGAGCATGCCAAGGTCTGGGCCCGGTCCGAGGAGGAGAACCTGCGCCCGATGGACGGGTCGGGCCCGGTCGCGGCCGGCACGCCGGGGGCCGAGGCCGCCCGCGGGCAGACCGCTCTCGACCGGTTCTCGCAGGACCTGACGGCCCGCGCCGCCGCGGGCGGCATGGATCCCGTGCGGGGGCGCGACGACGAAATCCGCCAGTTAATCGACGTGCTGATGCGCCGCCGCCAGAACAACCCGATCCTCACCGGCGAGGCGGGCGTCGGCAAGACCGCGGTGGTCGAGGGGCTGGCCCAGCGCATCGTCGCCGAAGAGGTGCCGCCCGCGCTCAAGGGCGTCCGCCTCTGTGCCCTCGATATCGGGCTGATGCAGGCGGGCGCCTCGATGAAGGGCGAGTTCGAGCAGCGCCTGCGCTCTGTGATCGACGAGGTCCAGTCCTCGCCGCAGCCGATTATCCTGTTCATCGACGAGGCCCACACCCTGATCGGGGCCGGCGGCCAAGCTGGGACGGGCGATGCCGCCAACCTGCTCAAGCCGGCTCTCGCCCGCGGCACGCTGAAGACGATCGCGGCCACCACCTGGGCGGAGTACCGCCAGCACATCGAGAAGGACCCCGCGCTGACCCGGCGCTTCCAGCCGGTGCAGGTCGGCGAGCCGGACGTGGCGCGCTGCTGCGACATGCTGCGCGGCCTGCTTGGACCGATGCAGGACCATCACGGCGTGCGCATCGCCGACGCGGCCGTGGTCGCGGCCGTCGAACTGTCGCATCGCTACATCCCGGCCCGCCAGCTTCCCGACAAGGCCGTCAGCCTGCTCGACACCGCCTGCGCGCGGGTCGCAATCAGCCAGACCGCGACGCCCGCGGCGGTGGAAGACGCTCGCGTCGCCATCGCGGCCGGCACAGCCGAGCGCGACGCCCTCACGGCCGACCGCGATCTCGGTGTCGCGGGCGAGGCGCGCATCGCCGAGATCGATGCCGACCTCGCCGCCAAGCGCGAGGGGCTGGCGCGCCTGGAAGCCGAGTGGGAGACCGAGCGGAGCCTCGTCGAGGAAATCACCCGTCTTCGCAAGGATCTTGGCAAGGATCTCGGAAAAGACCTCGGCAAGGAGGCCGATAAGGACGCGGGTTCGAACGAGGCGACGCGGGCGGCGCTCGCCGAGCGTGCCGCCAGCCTCGAGACGCGCGATCCCGAGGGGCGGATGATCTACGCCCATGTCGATGCCCAGGCCGTGGCCTCGGTGGTCTCGGACTGGACCGGCATCCCGATCGGCCGGATGGTCCGCGACGAGATCGAGACGGTCCTGCGTCTGCCCGAGATACTCAACCGCCGGGTCGTCGGCCAGTCGCACGGACTCTCGGTGGTCGCCCGGCGGATCGAGACGAACCGTGCCCGCCTGGAGAATCCGAACAAGCCGATCGGCGTGTTCATGCTCTGCGGCCCCTCGGGCGTCGGCAAGACCGAGACGGCCCTCGCCCTCGCCGAGGCGCTCTACGGCGGCGAGCAGAATATGATTACAATCAACATGAGCGAGTTTCAGGAGGCGCACACCGTCTCGACCCTCAAGGGCGCCCCCCCGGGCTATGTCGGCTACGGCGAGGGCGGTCGCCTCACCGAGGCGGTGCGGCGGCGGCCCTACAGCGTCATCCTGCTCGACGAGGTCGAGAAGGCGCATGCCGACGTCCACGAAATCTTCTTCCAGGTCTTCGACAAGGGCGTGATGGAGGACGGCACCGGGCGGCGGATCGACTTCAAGAACACCCTCATCATCCTGACTTCGAACGTCGGCACCGATCTGATCATGCAGCTCGCACAGGACCCGTCCTACGCGAGCGATCCGGACGCAATGGCGGCGGCCCTGCGCCCGCAACTATTGCGGGTGTTTCCGGCTGCCCTGCTCGGGCGCATCGTGACGATCCCGTACTTCCCGCTCTCGCCCGACATGCTCGCCGGCATCGTCCGCCTGCAGCTCAATCGGATCGGCCGGCGCATCCGCGACAACCATGGCGCGGCCTTCGCCTACGACGACGCGGTGGTCGATCACATCGTGGCGCAGTGCAACGACCCCGATTCGGGCGGCCGGATGATCGACAACATCATCACCAACAGCTTGTTGCCGGAATTGTCGCGGGAGTTCTTGAGCCGGGCGATGGCGGGACACGCATTGGTCGACGTGAAGGTGTCGATATCCGACGGCAGATTCAGCTATCACGTGACCTGAGTAAACCTTTCGCGCCGGTCTCGACGGACCGCAAGCGATACCATCGGACAACTTATGGGACGAGCCTATGCCTTTGCGTCACGATGCTGAGAGGCTGTTGTCAAAATTATCGGTCATTGCCTGTCTTATTCTCGGATCATTTCATGCGGCCGCTGCCGGAGAGAACGTCTTGCTTGGAAGCTGGACGCGAGATCGGGATTGCAGCAGGCCATTCTTCAAATTCAAGGATGCGTCCGCGCAGAAAATCATGGATGCGGATGGCAAAGCCTTCTCGACGAATTTCTCGAACGTCACCTACGAATTGCTGGAGCCACGATCGATACGCATCGATTTTAACGCCGAGCACGGTATCGGGCGAGTCAAGAACAAATCCGAACTGGTCATCGACTTGATCGACCAACAGCACGCATCGATCCGTACCGATCGCGGAGGGGCAATCGCCCTGGATCGATGCTCGAACAAATGAGGGAGGTTGTAGACATGTCGCTAGCAATGAAGAAGGCCCCAGGACCTGCTATTCCCGGCAGGAAACTGAGCAAGCATTTCTCCTTAAAAGAAATGACCGTGACACAGACCGGTCTCAGTAATTCGATTGATGATCAAGCGATCATCCGTCGTCTGGAGCTGGTCTGTCAGAACGTCCTCGAGAAGGTGCGGGAGCACTACCAGCGTCCCATCATCGTTCACAGTGGATATCGGTCGCCGCTCGTCAACAAGGCGGTTGGTGGGGCCGCGACTTCGCAGCACGTCCGCGGCGAAGCTGTAGATTTTCACGTCATGGGAAACTCGCTCTACGACGTTGCGATCTGGATCTCCGGAAATATTGATTACGATCAATTGATTCTTGAAAATTATCTCGGGGATCAGCACGCAAATGGATGGGTGCATTGCTCATACGGCCCGCGAATGCGCTATGATAACTTGACGAAGTTCAAGGGATCGAAGAAATATCATCAGGGTATCCTCAAGTCGGCGGTGGGCTGACACGATTGTCCTTGCGTGCATCGATATCGAGCAGGCCGTAGATAGACTGCTCGTCGAGAGGTCAAGGCGGCATCACGGGCGGGCGGCACGATTCTGCCGCTTCGAGCTTATCACCGAATGGACTGCCTATGAGCACGAACAAGTTCGAACAGGTCGACGAACCACCGCCCGATGCGCTCGCGCTCGTCTTGGCCCACGACGGCGACAAGCAGTTCGGCCAGTTTCTCTGCCCTGCCTCCGCCACCGGCGGTCGCTTGCCGAAGGACTTCCGCAGTGCCGAGATGCCGCTGAAGGAGGCGTTCCGGGCGGCGATCAAGTTCGCCAACGACGTCAAGGTGGCGATGGTGGTCGTCGATCCGGACGGGCTCTGGCAGGCCGAATGGGGCACGCTCCACCGGGACGACGAGTCCGACGAGGCGTGAGGTCGATCATCGTCCGTCCAGAGAGGCGAGGCACGGCTTGCAGTTCGATCTCACCTCGGAGGAGGCGTGCTCCTTCGCCATGGGTTTCTTCCGGTTCTCGCTGATCGAGGTGCCGATGCGCCTCGTGCGCTTCAGCCATTCGGCCGCGGGCGAGGCGGGGCGCCTCGGTCGGTTCTGGATGCACGCCTCCGACATCGCCGCGCTGCTTGCGCAGCCGGGCACGGGCCGCGACCTGATCGGCCGGGTGAGTGATCGCTGGGCGATCTGCGACGACTGGGGCGACAAGGCCGTCCTCTGGACCCTGACGATACCCCCGGTCGCGCGAATCCTGGCGGCGATCGGCAAGGCGCATTTCCAGCCGACGATCTCGCCGAAGACCCTGGAGCAGCAGAGGGATCGGAATGCCTGGAACGCCCTGAGCTGTCCGGTCTACTGGTTGCCGACCGGCGGCGCTTCCTATGCCGGGGGTGGCCTGCAATACATCGTGCCGGTACGGACCACCGACGGTGCGCTCAACCGGGGGATCGATGCGCTGATCGGCCCGCCGCTCTCGACCGACAAAGTCGCCACGAACCTCGGGCTCTTCCTCGGAACCTGAGATGCGCCGGTTCAACCGCCGATCAGGACCGTCGGCAGGCCGGTGACGATCTTGCCGCCGTGGGCGGTCGTGTCGCCGATGCGGGCGGCGGGCTTGCCGCCGATCAGCACGGTACCCGAGCCCATGACGATCGAATCGATCGGTCCGACGCAGGTCGCGAAGTCGCCGATGCGGGCTGCGGGCTGGCCGCCGATCAGCACGGTCGGGCAGCAGGGGCCGATGATCGGGCCGCCCACATGCGGCACGACCCCGGTCACCGCCGGACAGACGTGATTATCGGTGATGCGTGCTGCCGGCTGACCCAAGGTTTTGCTCCCCACCGCGAGACGTAAATCACTGTAGCCGAAGGCCGGCCCTCCGGCCAAGCCGGTCGCGAGGCCGGTGTTCCGGACGGACGAGGTCGCTTGCAGTGACGCCGCGCTGCCACGGCAAGGCCCAACTCGCACTGGATTGTCCGTCGGCTGTCTACACGCGCGGCGATTTCCTGTAGACTTAATGTCATATCCGGGCTGAGGTCCGGCCTTGCAGAAAGAACCGAGTGAAGCAGACGCGCACGAGGCTCGACCGAACGGCCCGACCCGGGCCGAGGCCCGTGCCCCTACGAGGGGCGCGGTGGCCGCTCGTGCTCGTCTGCGGTTCGCTCCTCACCTGGGCCGGCGCCGCGTCGTGGCTGGCCTACGATCGCGGCGAGGCGACCGCGCGCGTCCAGGCCGAGCAGGCGGCGCAGCGTGCGGCCTACGAAGACAAGGTCCGGGCCCTCACGCGCCGTCTCGTCGGCGTGGCGAGCCATCAGATTCTCGAACATGACGGCCTGGCCGGACGCCTGTCCGACATCATCACCCGGCAGGTGGAGATCGAGAACCGCCTCGCCGCCCTCTCGGGATATGCCAAGCGTCTCGCCGAGGCGCCCGGTGGCCAAGCATCCGGCTCGGCTGCATCCGGCTCGGCCGTATCCGGGGACCGCGCGCTCGCGGCCGTTGCCGCCACGACGGCGAACTCCGCCGCCGAAACCACCCGTGACGCAGCCCCCGGGCCGGACGTGCTGCGGCTCGGGGCCCCTCGCTCGGTCAAGCCGTCCGTTCCGGTGCCCGGCACGGGCCCCCGATCGGACCTCAATGATGCGCCGAGTCTCGGATCGGGGGCGGGGGACGCAACCGGGGCGCGGGTCCGGGCGCTTCTTGCCCTCACGCCCCGCGAGCAGTTCGACAGCCTCGATCACGCTCTCGATCTGGCCGAGCGCGCCGGACTCGGCATCCTCGGCAGCTTCGGTCAGGCGACCCGTGCGATCTCCGATCGGATCCGAACGGCGGTGGCGGGCCTCGGCCTCAGCTTGCCGGCAGTGGCGACGGCGCGGTTCGCGCCGCCGGCTCATTCGCCACGTGGCTCGTCCTTCGAGGACGGCGTGCAGGCGTTCGAGGCTGGGTTCGACGAACTGCGCCGCTGGCGCCTTGTGGTGGAGACGGTACCGCTGCGTCGACCGATCGAGGGGCTGGAACGGGCGCTGACGAGCAATTTCGGCACCCGGAGCGATCCGTTCACCGGGGCCGCCACCATGCATGCCGGCATGGATTTCCGCGCGCCCGTCGGCACCGGCGTGCGGGCGAGCGGGGCCGGCAAGGTCGTCACCGCTGAAATAACCGGGGGCTACGGCAACCTCGTCGAGATTGATCACGGCCATGGCGTCGTGACGCGCTACGCGCATCTCTCGTCCTATGCCATCTCGACCGGACAGACAGTTCGGCCCGATACGGTCGTCGGGATGGTCGGCTCGACGGGACGATCGACCGGTCCGCACCTGCACTACGAGACGCGCCTGAACGGGACTGCGATCGACCCGATGCGCTTCCTCAAGGTCGGCGCGGCTCTCCTCGACACATCCTCATCGGTCCCGGCGTCGTCGGCGGCGGCCGAAGCCTCGGAGGATTGAGTGCGGCTCTCCGGGACCAGCGCTGGATTTCGGTCGCTCGTGCGGCGGTGCGCGTTGCCTGTCGGCTTGGCTGCGCGCGCCGTCCTGCTCGTCGCGCTCGCCCTGTTCCTGAAAGGGGAGGGCGTGCAGGCCGCCGAGCGTGCCTCGACGCCCGAGCGGCGCGTCGCGCTCGTGATCGGCAACTCCAATTACGTCAATTTCCGTCCCTCGCTGCCGAATCCGCGTAACGACGCCGAGGACGTCTCGGCCGCCCTCAAGGAGGCCGGGTTCGAGGTCTTCCTCGGCGTAGACCTGACCAAGAGGGGCATGGAAGACCTGTTATACGGCTTCGCGCGGGCAGCGATCGGCGCCGATGCCGCGGTCACATACTATGCCGGCCACGGTCTGCAATATCAGGGTCGCAACTATCTCGTTCCGGTCGATGCCAAGATCGAGGATGAGATCGACATCAATCGCTATACCGTGAAGGTCAATGATCTCGTCGATGGCGTCAGCCTCGCCAAGGGCGTGCGGATCATCATCCTCGATGCTTGCCGAAACCTACCGCTCGACGTGCGTGGCAACAGCAGCATCGCGGTCGATAGCGGCCTGGCGCGGATCAGCGGTCGCGGTCTCGTGGTCGCCTACGCGACGCAGGCGAACGCTCTGGCTTACGACGGCACCGGCCGCAACAGCCTCTTCACTGCCGCGTTCCTACAAGCGATGAAGGAGCCCGGCCTGGACCTGCCGCAGTTCTTCCAGGATGTGAGCACCACGGTCGACCGGAACAGCGACCGGCGCCAGACACCCGAGCTGTCGCTCTCCTATCCGGGCAAGTTCTTCTTCAACCGCAGCGAGACGGCGACGCAGGCTTGGGAGCGGGTCTACGACAGCAACGCCCCGAAAGCCTACAAGGAGTTCATCCAGAAGTATCCTAAGCACTACCTCGCGGACGCGGCTCGGGGCCGGATGATCGTCATCGAGGAGGAGATCCGTCGCAAAGAGTCGGAAGCCGAGCGCGAGCTCCAGCGCCTCCAGGCGGATCTGCTGCTTCGGCGCAAGCAGGAGGACGAGGCGCGTCTGCGCAAGCAGGAGGACGAGGCGCGTCTGCGCAAGCAGGAGGACGAGGCGCGTCTGCGCAGGCAGGAGGATGAGGCCCGCCTGCGCAAGCAGGAGGATGAGGCCCGTCTGCAAAGACAGGAGGAGGATGCGCGGCTGCGCAGGCAGCGCGAGGCCGACGCGCGCATGGTGGCGGAGGAGGAAAAGCGCCGACGCGAGTTCGAGGAGGAAGTCGATCGCCGGGTCGCCGCGATGGAACTCAAGCGTCGAGAAGCGGAGGCGCGCCAGGCCCGCAAGCCCGATCCGGTCGAGCGGCAATACGCGATGCTGCCGCCGGGGACAACGGGCCCCGCTCCCGATGGCCGCGACCTCGGCACATCCCGGACCACCACACCGGACAAAACCCCGTCGGACAAAGTACCGCCGGAAAGTGCCTTCCCGCCCGACGTGCTTGAGCGCGACCGCTTGCACCGCGAGACCGAGGCCGAACTCGGACGCATCGGCTGTCTCCGCGAGGGCGCCGACACCGAATGGAACGACACCTCGATCGCGGCGCTGAGCCGCTATGCCCGACAGGCCAAGTCCTCGCCGATTCCCGACGAGCCGACACCGGAACTGCTCGATCTCCTCCGGCGCCAGCCGGCTCATTTCTGCCCGATCGAGTGCGGCGCCGGCCAGCGTCCGAGCGGCGATACCTGCATCGCCGCCACCCGGCCGGAGCAGCAGCCTAAGGCCGTGGAGCCTGCGGAGCAGAAGGCCGTCGTGCACAAGCCAGCGAAGCCGAAGCCCGAATCGGCGCCGGAGCCGAGGCAGGCCATACACAGCAAGCCGAAACCCGAGCCCAAGCCCAAGCCCAAGCCCAAGCCCGAGTTCAAGCCCGAGCCGAAGCAGGCGCGCGAGCGGATTGAACCCCGTCATCAGGCGCTCCGTACGCCGACGCGGCATCCGGTCGAGGCGGAGCGCGCCCGTCCCCGTCCGGCGCCCCCGCCCGTTGCAGTCTCGCGTCCGCCACCGGCGCCTGCGCCTGCGCAGGTCACGACGTCGACCGCAGCCCGGTCGCCGCGGGGTGGCGCCGTGATGGGAATCGGTTTCTGAGGGTTGTGCGGCGTCCGCCAGGGGGGTGAGCGTGGCCTCGACCGCACCGGTTGGGCGGTCGGCCACCGCCGGACGGACGGCTCAGCAGGCGTGAGGCCGCGAGCGGCGATCCCGACGTCAATCCAGAAGGCTCCCGTGTGTCGTCCGGCCTATAGGCAGGCCCATCGAGATATGGTTTAGACGCCGGACCCACTTGAGGATCTCGACGGGTCTCCCCATGCGACTGCGTTCCTTCCGCCTCCTTGCCCTCGTTCCCGGCGCGGTGGTCGCCGGCCTCGGTATCCCAGCGAGTGCCACGGAGGGCGCGGGACGCCCGCCTGTGCAACACGCCCAAGCCCCGACCGTCCCGGCCGAGCCGCTGATGACGACCGCGACCTTCGGTGACTGGCAGATGCGCTGCCAGCGCGTGGCCGACGCGGGCAAGACCCGGAAGCTGTGCGAAATCTCGCAATCGATGCAGGTTCAGGGGCAGACCGCGCCGATCGCCCAGGTCGCGATCGGTCGCGTCCAGGCCGGCGATCCGCTACTGATGACGGTGGTGCTACCGACGGACATCTCGTTCCCCAGCAGCGTCCGGATCATGGCCAACGAGATAGACACTCAACCCTTCGAGGTGTCCTGGCGGCGCTGCGTCCCGAACCGGTGCATCGCGGAAACGGCGGTCAAGGACGACGTGCTCAAGCGCTGGCGCGCCCTCACCGAGTCTGGACGGATCAGCTTCAAGGACAGCGCCGGGCGCGACCTCGCGCTGCCGATCTCGTTCCGCGGCTTGCCGCAGGCCCTGGACGCGCTTCTCCGCGAACCGGCCTGACACGCCCGACCGGTGCAGCTCCTCCCGCCGGGATGACGCGGGATCGGCGATCACCGTTCGGGACGACGCCTCAACGCAGATTGCCGGCGATCGCCTCCTCCGCCTGGCGCAGGGCGCGCTCTGCGGCACGGCGCGCCCGTTCGGCACGTTGCCGTGGCGTCGGGGCCGGAACGGGTGCGGCGGCCGTGCCACCTGTGGCCTCCGCGTCCGGCGTCGGTGGGAGAAGCGTCACCGTCGAGGTCCCGCTCTTTGGAGGCGCGGCCGGTTCGGCCGGCGTGGCTGCAGGAGGCGCGGCGACGGGCGCCTCCGGGCCCGGCACCCCGGCCCCCGAAGCGGCGCCTTGAGCGAAGGCCGCAGGCGCGGTCGCACCGAGCATCGCCAGCAGCCCGAGGCCCGCGAAGCAGGCGCGGGGTCCGCTCCCGATCGATCGAATGATCGCACTCATCACGCGTCTCCTTGCTGTGGTAGCTATCACTCCGAGGCCGTCTGCCGCGGGGGTCCGGCGGTCGGTGCGGGCTCCGGCTGACCGACGGAGTGGACGCTCCTGTAGCGGTTCAGCCGCATGCCGATCATGGTCTCGAACTTGTCCCGAACCACGCTCACCGAGAGGCTGCGCCGCGTGCCGTCGCTGCCCGAGGCGTAGAAGATCGGCTGGTTGGCGGCAGCGGGCCGCGGCAGTAGCTCCGCCGCGGCAGCATCGGGCGCCGCCACCGCCCGGGTCAGCAGGCGCTGCGCCCCGTCCGGCCCGAGGAAGTGGACGAGGTAGGTCTCGCCGCCGGTCAGCGGGCGCCCGAGCACCCGAGCGAGGCGGTTGCCGTCGCGCTTCAACATCTCGGCGGCGAGCACCGCCGACAGGTAGGCGTCGCTGCGCAGGGCCAGGATGCGGCTGCGCTCGGCCGACGACAGGTCGCCCGCGACCAGCTGGGCTTCCCGCTCCAGCCCATAGGTGCTGCCGAAGTCGCGCACCACGCCGAGCCAAGTCTTCTCGATGAACTGGAACAGCCCCGTGGCCGAGGAGGTCTGAGCCTGGACCTCCGTGGCGAAGCTCGATTCCTTGTCGGCAATGGCCATCAGTAGAACCGGATCCATGCTGGTGACGCGCGCGGCGCGGACGATCTTGTCGACGAGGTAGCGGCGGATCCGCATCGGCCCGAAGGTCAGGACCTCGTCGGGGTTTGCCGGTCCCTTAGTGTCGAGGGCGATGGCCAGCGAGGCATAGGCGGCCAGCTCCGGCCGGGCCTCGGCACGGCGGCGGGCCGAAGCGAGATCACCCTTCAGGATCGAATCACCGACGCCCTGAGCCAGTTTCACCGATGGGCGGCTGAGCGGACGGGCTTCCGAGACCGTGATGCGCTTCAGTTCGACGCCCGCAGGCGCGGTGCGGATGACCGGCACCGGCAGGGCGCTGGGTGCCGGATCGGCGTCGGAAACGTCGTAGAGTTGCTCGGCGACTTCCGGGGACACCACTATCACCGCCGAATCGTCGGCGAGCGCCAGGATCGCCGTGGCCTGCGTCAGTTCGGGATCCTCCACCGGCTCGTCCGGCACCATCAGCAGGCCGACGCCGATCGCCACCGCGGCGAGCCCAGCGATGAGCGATAGGCCGAAGTAGCGGTAGCGCGCGATCTCGGCCGAGGGCAGGAGCGAGAGCAGGGTCGACCACGCGGTCTCCCTGCGCTCGGGCGTCATCGTCGGCACGGCTCCCGCGACGTGCTCGGTCACGAAACCGGAGATCGTCGAGAACCAGTCGGTCTCGCCGGGGTGGTCGGCGCGCTCGTGCTCCATCGTCGCGACCCGCTGGGCCAGAGGCTCGGCCGCCGCCTGGGAGCATCCGAAAGCGCGGACGAGGTCGCGCGGGCCGCAGGGCCGCCCAGACGCCTTCAGATAGATCGCGTAGAACCAGTGGCGAAGCGGTGGCTTGGCCCGGGCGAAGGGCGTCCCTTCGCAGGGATAGAGGCTGAAGCCGCAATCCCGGCACGCGAACGCCCGACGCTTGGCGATCGGCATGAAGCCGGCCGTGCGCTCGCAGGCCGGGCACGGAGCCGCACCGTGGCTCATGCGCATGACCTCGGCGAGGCAAGCCTCCTCCGAGATCTGAGCGGCGAACGCATCGTAGGGAAGCGTCAAGGATCGGCCCCGTGGGCCGGCACGGCCCAATCCATTTAAACCCGGTCGGCCCACGTGAAAAGCAGACCCAAGTGAAAAGCAGATCAACGGCGCCGCCCGGTCAGGCACCGCCGCTCAGGATGAAGTACTTCGCCGAGATGCCGATCGGACCCTTCGCTCTCTCGTCGGCGAGCTGGCGGAAGAACTTGTCGGCGCCGACGCTCCCGGCTTTCAGCCCGGCAATCAGGCCGGCGAGCGGGCGCGGGCTCGCGAGGGCGACGACGAGCTGCGGGGCCGTCTCACCCTCCGGGCGGCTGCCGATCAGCTGCAGCGTCACCGTGAGGGTGTCCCCCTCGCGCTTCGTGAACCGCGACAGGCTGTGGACCTGGCCGTCATCGGCGACGAGCAGCAACTCGACGTGCTTGTCGGCCCTGGCATCGGCGGTCACGATCATGTTGCCGCCGCTGCGCACCTGATCGGACTTCAGGGTCAGGGTCGGCGGGCGTCCCACCCGTTGGGTCTCCTGCGCGGCCAGCGCGGTGACGACGGGGCATTGCGGCTCGGCCACCTGGCGCAGATTAATCTGCGGCTCGAACCCGAAGGTGCGCTGGACGGCGCTGTCGAAGCCCATGAAGGCGATCGGTGAGGCGCCGAGCGCCTCGACCGTCGCCGAGCCGCGACCGGCCCGGACCAGCGAGGTGTAGAAGCACGGGCCGCCGTCGTAGCTGCGGATGAACGAGCGGATCTCGCGCTCCCCCGCGTTGCGCATCGTCGGCGATGCGCGCGGCGGCTCGGGCCGCGTGTCGGGCGGCAAGTCAGGTGGCAAGTCGGACGGGAGGCCGGGCGGCAGGTCGGGCTCCTGCCCGGCCAAGGCCGTGCTCTCGCCCGTGTCGGACGCGCGACCGGAGGAATCCTGGCCTCCATCCGGCCCCGGAGGCTTTTCGATCGGCGGCGGCGCGGGCGGGGCCTGAGGCACCGGGCGCTGCACCGGAGCCTCCTGCCTCGGGAGATTCTGCACGGAAGGCCTCTGATCGGACGGCCTCGGCCCCGCTGAATCCGGCCCGGACCGTCCCTGCGGGGACGAGGGCGGCGGCGCGACGGTCGGCGGCGTGGGGGAAGGAGAGGGCGGCGGATCGGCCGGCGGAGGCCATCCCCCGTCCGGAGCGGATGGGCCGGTTTGTGGCGCCGACCCGGCGAGGCCCAGGAGGTCGGGGCGCAGCACGAACAGGCTCCCGCCGCCGGCCGCGGCCAGGAGAACGACGACGAGGGAGGCCACCGACGCAGGGCGCCCCCATCTCGACTTCGACTCGGGGGACGGTTGCGGCCGGCGCTTCTTGCCGATCTGCGTCTGCTGACCCGAGGCCAGTCCCGGCGGAACCCGGGATGCCACCTCGCCCATGTTCGCCGGGCGATCCTTGGGGTTGGGCTGCAGCATGGACTGCAGCACCGGCCGGAGGACCTTGTCGATGCCGGACAGGTCGGGCACCGCGCGCCGGGCGTTGATCACGTCGACCTGCGAGCGCCCCATCTTCAGCGGCTCGCCGCGCACCGCCTCGGCGATGACGAGGGCGAGGCTGTAGATGTCCGAGCGAGGGCCGACATCGCCGCCGAACAGCCCGAGCTGCTCGGGCGAGACGTAGTTCATCTTGCCGGCGAAGCCGCTGCCGATGATGGTGCCCTCGCCGAGGATCGAGCGGGCGATACCGAAGTCGATGATCTTCGCCTTGGCGACCTCGCCGTGGGGGATCAGCACGTTGTCGGGCGAGAGGTCACGATGGATGATGCCGAACTCGTGGGCGGCATCGAGACCGGTGGCGAGGCGATGGAGCAGCGTGAAGGCCTGATCCGCCGTCAGCGGCGTCTGGCGCAGCATCTTCGAGAGCCCGGCCCCCTCGACGTACTCCATGGCGAGATAGGGCAGACCGAGATCCTGATCGATCGAGAACAGGAAGTAGCGGACGATCGCCGGGTGGTTGAGGTTGTGGAGCGCCGACGCCTCCCGCTTGAACAGCGACAGCACCGCCGGGTCCTGCCCCAGTTCCGGACGCACCGTCTTGATCGCAACGACGTCGCCGTTGGCGATCGAGCGCCCCTTGTAGATCTCGCCCATGCCGCCGGCGGTGATGTACGACTCGATCTCGTAGATTCCGTTGAGCCGGGTGCCCTGGCGGAGCCGGATGTAGGGGCCGGGCGCGAAGCGGGTCTCTTCCATCACACGCGACCTTCCGGCGGTTCGACCGCATCTGCGGCGCGCGAGCCCGGTTCGGGCGACGTATCGGAATCGAAGCGGACCACCACGACCGTGACATTGTCCTGGCCGCCTCGTTCGAGGGCAAGAGCCACGAGGGCGTCGCAGGCTGCCTGCGGCGCCTGTCCGTCGGCGAGGCGCAAAATGTCGTCCGCCTCGGCATGGGCCGTCAGCCCATCGGAGCAGACGACGAAGGCGTCGCCGGGCGCGATGACCCCGTTGAGGAAGGCGAGTTCCGGCTCGGGCCGCACGCCGATGGCCTGGGTAATCACGTTGCGTCGCGGCCAGACGCGGGCCTCCTCCTCCGTCAGGAGGCCGTTGTCGAGAAGGTGCTGCACCTCCGTGTGGTCGCGCGTGAGCTGTGCGATCGCCCTGCCTCGCAGATGGTAGACCCGGCTGTCTCCCGACCACAGGCAGGCGAAATGCCCCTCGAACGTGAGCAGCACCGCCACCACGGAGCCGCTCACCTTGCCGTTCTGTTCGGCGAGCGCGTGGATCGCGGCGTTGGCCCGCAGCAGCCGCTCCTCCACCCGCGCCCGCAGGTCCTGGGGCGTCACCGCTGCGCCGACCGTGGCGAGACTGTCCACGACCATGCCGCTCGCGACCTCGCCCGCATCGTGGCCGCCCATGCCGTCCGCGACGGCGAAGACGCCGCTCCCGGGCCCGAGCAGAAAGCGGTCCTCGTTGAGTTCGCGCACCCTGCCGGCGTGGGTCGCCGCCCCATACGCGGCCCTCCACCCGCCGACGGCCGGATCGGGATCGGGCGAGGGATCCGTCAGGGGCATGGTGATCCTTCGGGCAAATCGGCTTGCGGGGCGAGGGGCGAGGGAGGCGGAGCGGTCTCGGACGGGGCTCCGGTCAGCAGCGTGGCGAAGAGCGAAGCCGCCGGGAGGCCGGGAACTGCCAGGGCGCGGGGGGCGACCCCACCGCCGCCGAGGGTCCACCAGATGCTGCTGCCGGCCGCCGCCCGGCCTGGATCGGCCCGGCACAGGCGGTCCAGGCCGGCACGAACGTCGCCCTCCGGCAGCGCCGTCGCCCAGCCGGCGGGTGAGAGCGGCACCACCTCCATCGGCGGCGTCGGCGCCCCGGTCGCCGGACCGCCGAGGGCCGAGAGCGCCGCGAGCAGGTGATCGAGGCTCGTCTCGGGGGAGAGCGCAGAGAGCAGGATCTCCTCGATCCCGTCCAGCCAAGCCTCCTGCGGATCGAGGTCGGGCGAGAGGATGGTCTCGCCCTGTTCGGCCCGCGCGAAGAGCGTGAGGGGAAAGTAGCGGCCGATCCCGTCCACCGAGGGCATCATCGCCCCGAGCACGATGCCGCCGCACAGCTCGCGGCCGAGCCAGAACCGCCAGATCGGCGCTTGCAGGAAGGCGGCCTGCCAGTTCTCGCCGAGGGCGAGGCGGCTGGCCGCCACGCCGCCCTGCACCCAAGGCTCCCAGAGCGACAGGAAGTCGCGCGGCGCGTTCGGGGCGACGAAGTCGCGCTTGGCCGGGAGCTTGCCGAACAGGCCGCAGCGCATCGCGTCAGATTCCCGTCGGGCAACGGAAGTCCCGCAGGGCTGGGAGCGCGAGCGGGTTGAGGAGGGAGCTGACGTTGATCTGGTAGGAGAGTTGGCGCCCGCCGATCACGAAGGTCGCGACGATCGCATCCCCCTGCTTGAGCACCGAGCCGGTGTCGAGCAGCCGGTAGAGCGACCAGGTCCCGATCTTCTCCGTGACGAGCGGTTGGGTCCCGTAGCCGAATCCGAGGGTGATGGCGGCACGGCCGAGCCCTGACGGCCCGGGCCATTGCATCGTCACCGGCGCGTTGACCCCCTGCTGCGTCTCAATCTGGCTCCCGCTGACCTCAAGCTTCGCCTTGGAGACATCTGCGCTGAGGGTGAGCGGCGTCACCGCGAAGCCGAAGGCTGGCATGTTGCCGCCGGTGGGGAAGAAGGCGTCGCGAATCTCGGCGGCCCGCTGGAACTCGCGCAGGGTCGCCGGCGAGAGCCCCCGGGCGACCGGATCGTCGGGGCGCCAGGTCCATTGCGGGCGAGAGCGGTCGGCCCGGGCCGCGAGGTTCTGCGTGAAGAAACGGTCGAGGATTCCGCCCGGCCCGAACAAACGCGCGAAATCCGCCAGCGGGGTCTCGCGCTCACCCGAGCGCACGAAGGGATAGCGGTTGTCCACGATCTGCTGGCAGTCGCGGATCACCTGCTCGCGCAGGGCCTGCCCGAGCTGCGAGGACGCCGCCCCGTTCGCCGCGTTCTCGAACTCATTCCCGATCTGGCGGATCATCGGCTCGAAGGGCGGCGGGAAGCGGGACGCCAGGGCCCGCAGCGAGCGGGTCTGGGTAATCAGGGTGTTGTTGGCCTGCGCCGCCTCCGCCGGGTTGAGGGCAGTGAGGACCGCGTTCTTGATCTCGTTCAGATTCTGGATGAGCTGGTCCACGGCACGCCGCTGCGGATCGCCCTCGACGAGGACGTGGAACTGGCGGAAGCTCGCCTCGATGTTCCCGCCCAGCGGTTCGTTGGTAGGAATCGCGAAGCGGTCCGCCGCGCGGGATTGGCCGCGCACGATCGCGGCGGCGCCCGCCACCGCGCCCGCGGGCAGGACGGACGAGGCGGCCCGTTCGGCGGCTCCGGCTGCCGCTTGGCCCAGGGCGGCCTTGGCCTGCGCGTCGTCCGGCCGGGCCGCCGTGCGCTCCCGGGTGAGCCGGGTCTCGTCGCGCAGGGATTCGAGGATCTGTTTGAGCGGCGAGGTCGGCGCGGCGATCGCCTGCAGGGCGAGGTAGCGTGGCTTGTCGCTCTGAAGCGGGCGCAGCTTCAGCCGCGCCAGGGCCTGATTCCAGGCCGGGACAAAGTCGCGCGCGTAGAGCTTCAGCAAATTGCCGAAGAGCGAATCGTACTGCGCCTTGTAGGCCTGCTGCTCGCCCGCCGGCCCGAGCACCCAGCGGTCCCGGTCCACCGCCTCGGCCACATCGCCGAAGCGGTCGATGAAGGCCTCGTAAAAGCCCGCATAGGTGAAGAAGAACGGCACCCGCACCCGGTCGAGGTCGCCGCCGACCGCCTCGAACACCAGGGCGGTGTCGGGGCCGCCGGCCCGCAGCGCGGTCCAGTCGCGCTGGACCGCCGTCCGCGCGTCCGATTTCAGCAGCTCGTAGGCGCGCTCGGCGACGCTCAGCCGCGCCAAGGTGCGCTGGCAATCGTCGACGAGGGACTGGTTGATCGTGACCGGCAGCGCCGCGCCGTCCTCGAGGTCGAGCATCGCCTTCAGATGCTGTTCGAGGAACTCACGGCCCTTGGCGAAACCTGGGCCCGGAAACAGGTTCTCGGCCCAGTCCCGTCGCATCCAGGCGATCACGAGGTCGCGGTCCGGCGGGGCCTCGGGCCGGCCGCCGATCATCAGGTAGACCTTCAGCGCCTCGTAGAGAAAGCTCGGATTGTTGCGGTTGGCCTCGAGCTGCTCCTCCAGGCGGAAGATCAGGCGCGGCCGCAGCAGCCGCTCCAGCCCATCGTGGTAGGCGGTCATGGCCGCCGAGTTGAGCCGCCCGTACTGGCTCAGACCGAAGGTGGCCAGGACCGGCTGCGCCTCGTCGCGGGTGGCGTAGCCCGCCGGCATGTAGCGGAGGGTGTTGAGCAGCGGCACCACCCGCCCGAGCTGGCGGTCGGCTACCACCGGCTCGCGCAAGGGTTCGGCGGCGTCGGCGCGGTAGCGGGCGAGCAGGCCCTGGCTCTGCTGGATCAGCTGGCTGTTGCGCAGGTAGCTCGTCCACCACAGGCCGACGAGGAGCGCGCAGAGCAGCGCGAGGCCGGCATAGGCGGCGAGCCGGGCGATGTGGCTGCGGCGGACCGCGGTGCGGTCGGTCGAGACCCAGCCCGCCTCGCCGATTACCACCTTCTTCAGCAGGTCGTTGAGGAAATAGCTCCTGCCCCGACCGGCCTGGGCGGCGCCCGCGGCGACGTCCTGCGAGCCGAAGCTGCGGGAGAGCGCCCCGATCAACAGGTCGATCGGCGTTCCCGACTGCGTGCCGGACGTAAAGTAGAAGCCGCGCAGGGTGGCGTTGGCGTGGTAGCGCGACGGCTCGAAGATGCGGTTGAGGAAGTCGGTGACCTGCGGCTTGATCGCGGCGAGCTGGCTCGGGAAGCCGAACAGCACGGCACGGGCGGTCGGAGTCGGCTCGTCCTGCAGGCGGTCGGGCAGCCAGGCGTTGGTGCGCTCGACCAGTGCGTCGAACTCCTTGGGCACTTCGCCGATCATGTTCCGGGTCTTGTCGGCGGTCTGGAAGGTATGCCCCCAGACCATGCGCCGGTCGCTTTCCGGCAGATGGCCGAAGAACTCGCTGAAGCCGGCGATCAGGTCGGCCTTGGTGAACAGGGCGTAGACTGGGAAATCGATCCCGAGGCGGTCGTGCAGTTCCAGCAGCCGCTTGCGCACGGCGTTGGCGTGGGCGGTGACGGCGGCCTCGCCGCCGGTCACGAGATCCTCCAGGCTGATCGCCACCAGCACGCCGTTGACCGGCTGGCGCGGCCGATGCCGCTTGAGCAGGGCCAGGAAGGCGGCCCAGCTCTGCCGGTCGGTTCGGGCGTCGGAATCCTGGGTGGTGTAGCGGCCCGCCGTGTCGATCAGCACCGCGCCCTCGGTGAACCACCAGTCGCAGTAGCGGGTGCCGCCGCTGCCCGCCACGGCCTCCGGCGTCGTGCCGTGGGCGAGGGGGAACTTGAGGCCCGAATTGGTCAGGGCGGTCGTCTTGCCCGATCCGGGCGGGCCGATGATGACGTACCACGGCAACTCGTAGAGAGCGTCGCCGCGCAAGCCTCGCAACTTGCGCAGCGTCGCGAGGGCGTCGCGCATGGCGGTCTGCAGGACCTCGCCATCGTGCTCGGGCTCGTCCGTCTCGGCGAGCTCGCGTTCCAGCGCCTTGATCGACCGATGCCGCTCGACCAGCACCCAGGCGACGTAGCCCCCCGCCGCCAGAAGCACGACGGCGCAGATCAGGCCGCGGATCCAGGCGGCATCGAAGGGGCGCACCTCGCCCACGGCAACGAGCGGCCCCACGAACCAGACCAGCGCGCACAGGGCCACGGCTCCGACGAGGGTGGCTCCGAGGCGGATCCAGGCAGCGAGGCTCATGAAACGGGATCCATGGAAGAACGACTTGGGGTAACGAGGGACATCGTCGGGGCCGGGACAGGGACGGTCTTGATGTTCAGCCGCCGCGCGGGATCAGGATCTCGACGCGGCGGTTGCGGGCGCGGCCCTCCAGTGTGTCGTTCGAGGCGATGGGCTGGTCGGCGCCCTTGCCCTCGACCGTAATCCGGTCCTTGACCGGCTCGGTCCGCAGGATCTGCACCACGGCCTGGGCCCGCTCGAGCGAGAGGTGGAAGTTGGACGGGAAGCGGACGGTCTTGATCGGCGCGCTGTCGGTATGCCCGATTACACGCACGGCTCCGGGCTGGGATCGCAGGAGGGTGGCGACCCGGTCGAGCAGCGCCTTGAACTCCGGCTTCACCACCGCGTCTCCGGGGGCGAACATCGCCGCGGCGAGCCGCAGCACGATCTGGTTGCCCGTCTCGCCGACCGTGACGCGCTGGGCGGCGATGTCCTCTTGGAGCGCGGCGCGGAGCTTGGCGGTGGGGCTGGCCGGGGG